>JAJEEZ010000355.1:0-8657 GCA_022820705.1 Candidatus Latescibacterota bacterium
AGACACCTTGGTGGTTCACTTCGACAAGCTCTATCCCAACCGCGATTGGGGCTGGACGAGTTGGGCAATCGCGCCCAATGTGCTGGACCCGGGTTTTACTACTGGGATTAAGCGCGAAGAACAGCCGCTGCGGTGGCCGATTGACCTAGTCGAAGGTACGACAACGCAGCCAGATACCCTGCCGGGTTTGGTGCTGCCCCTCAACCCGATGGTAGGTTGTTTTGGGGTGGCTCCGCCGCGCGGGCAGGCCATTTCCACGGCGACCTCTTCGACCCACGGCGGCAATATGGACTACCGGGGCTTTGTCACCGGCGTGACCGTCTATCTGCCGGTCGAGGCTCCGGGGGCGCTTTTCCATCTAGGCGACGGGCAAGCCATCCAGGGCGACGGCGAGATCGTCGGCACGGGCGTGGAAATCTCCTTTGACACGACGTTTAGCGTGGATGTGATCAAGGGCAAGCAGATCGGCTGGCCCCGCGCTGAAAACGACACGCACATTCTCGCGGTCGGCAACGCGCGTCCCCTAGACCAATGCGTGCAGCACGCCACTACCGAGTTGATCAACTGGCTTACCGAGGAGTATGGACTCTCTGAGCTGAGCGCTCACGCGCTCTTGGGGCAGTGTGTGGAATACGATATGGGGAATGTGTACGACCCGGCCTATACGATGGTCTGCAAGGTCGCCAAGTCGCTGCTCGCGGCTATGGGAGCCGAGCGCTCATAAATCGGCGATGGAGTCGAGGCCCTCGGGCTGCGGCAGGACGTAGCGGACGGGCTGGATGGTGCCGTCGCGGCGGCGCACCTGTTCGACTCGCTTGCACTTGATGACGGAGTGCTCGATGAACAGGTCGTCGTCGATTCGGCAGCCGTAGAGGTAACTGGTGCCCTTGATGGTTACGCGCTCGCCCACGCGCATGGGGTGTTTGTCGCTGCCGGTCATGAGTACGCCAGACTCGATGCGGCTGTGCGCGCCAATCCGCAGGTTGCCCTTGAGGATGTTGCGGCTGAGCACTTCGACCTCGTCGTCAAGAGCGAGGGTTTGATCTGGATACGTGCTCAGTTCGACGCCGACGCCGATTTGTACCCCCTCGCCCAGCACTACATGACCGCTCAGATGGCTGCGGTCCCCAATGGTGACTCGACGGTTGAGTTGGACCTCGGGGCCGATGTAGGTGCCCTTGCCAATGACGATGTCCAAGGGGCCGCACGCGGCGTCCATGTTGAGGATCTGCTCGATGACCTCGTCGGCAATGAAGAAGTCCTCCTCGTCGGCGATGGTGATGGTGTCCTTGAGTTTGTCGTAGGCCCAGCGGCGGGCTATGGCCTCCATCTGACGCCAGACGCTTTTGACGTTGAAGGCGAGGAGTTCCTCTTCGCTGTCGGCTGTGGCGGCCCGCACCACGAGTTGGTGCTGATTGAAAATTTGTACTAGGTCGGTCAGCAGCAATTCGCCTTGGGCATTGTCGGTGTCGAGATGCTGGATGTACGTGCGCAGCGCATGTTCTCTGAAGGCGACGACGCCGGTGTTGATCTCGCGTGTTTCCAACAGCTCTTGGCGCGTGAAGGCGTAGGTGCGGCCATTATAAGCGGCCTCGTAGGGCGTTGCCGCGTCGAGGCTGAGGATGTCTTTGTGTTCTCTGATTTCAATGACTTTGTCGCGATCTTCACCCGCTGGTTGCCCCGAGGCATCGGTGGCTGGCACGCGCACGATGCGGCCATAGGAGTTGGTCTCGGCCGGGCCGCTGTACAGGCCGGTGAGTACCATCATGTCGCAATCGGCGTTTTCAAAGCTGGCGCGGAATTGGGCTACTACCTGCCCGGTCAACAGCCCCATGTCTCCTAAAAAAATGTACACGTCGCGGTCGGCAGCCGCTGCGGGGAAGGCTTGGAGGCCGACGCGCACGGCGTCGCCGGTTCCGGCTGGCTGGCCGAGGACCGGGTTTTCTTGGTACGCGAAAAGACGCCCCGGTTGGGGGCCGGCTGCGCGGGCGACGTCTAGGCCCTTGATGCCCACGACGATGACCTGATTGGGGCTGTCGAGGCCCTCTTGCACGGCGCGGGCCACGCGCACGGCCGTCGGCTGCCCCCAAATTTCGTGCAGCATCTTGGAGGTCTCCGAGCGGATGCGCATGCCGTGGCCAGCCGCCAAAACAATGCCGATGCGGTGGATGTCGTCTAAAATTGGCGAATTGATTTCTGCGAGTAGGTCGTGCATTGAATTTCTTTCTCTAGTTGTAGGGGCCGGTCACCCTTACAGAACGCAATGGTCGGGTGGCGGGTTCCTGTTCATGTAGGGAAGATTCCGCCGCCTGAATGCGCCTTGTAGGGGGCGGTTTACAAACCGCCCCCTACCGGTTCGACGTAGATGCGTCTAAGACGTCGATATCCTCGCCGAGGGCCGTGCGCATGAGTAGCTCCTGCATACTGTGGCCGGGAGAATCGCACTCGGGTTGGCGGCGGATGTACGTGCCGTCTGAGCGCATCTGCCGAGATTTGGCGCGGTCGGCGAGTGCAAAGGCGAGCAGCTCGCGATAGACGCGCTGCTTCAGGTCCGGCTCCAAGATGGGGAAGACGACCTCGACCCGAGCGCGCAGGTTGCGATTCATCCAGTCTGCGCTGCCGAGCCAGATTTCCTCGTCGCCGCCGTTGGCAAAGTAAAAGACCCGGCTGTGCTCTAAGAAGCGGCCAATGATGCTGTACACGCGGATGTTTTCGCTGATGCCGTCGAGCCCGGCGCGCAAGCAGCAAATGCCGCGCACGATCAGATCGATTTCGACGCCGGCCTGCGAGGCTGCGTACAGGGCCCTGATGATCGCCGGATCCATGAGGCCGTTCATCTTGGCGATAATGGCGGCCGGCCGACCAGCGTGGGCGTGTTCGCTTTCGCGCTCGATACGGTCGAGCATGCCCTGCATCAGCCCGGAGGGGGCGACTAGCAGTTTTTCAAATTGACTGATGCGGCTGTGGGCGGTGAGCATGTTGAAAACCTCGGCCACCTCCGTGGTGATCGTTGGCTCGGCGGTAATCAGCCCCAGATCCGTGTAGAGCCGCGCAGTGGTGTGATTGTAATTGCCGGTGCCCAAGTGGGCGTAGCGGCGCAGGCGATCTTGATCGCGGCGCACCAGCATGGAGAGCTTGCAATGGGTCTTCAGGCCCATGATGCCATAGATCACGTGGATACCGCTGTCTTCGAGGCGCTTGGCCCACTCGATGTTGGCCGCTTCGTCGCCGCGGGCCTTTAGCTCGACGAGTACGGTCACTTCCTTGCGGCGCTCGGCCGCGTCGATGAGCGCCTGCCCCACCTCTGAATCGTCGCCCGTGCGGTAGATGGTCTGTTTGATGGCTAGCACTTTGGGGTCATTGGCCGCCATGCGGATGAAGTCGATCACCGTAGAAAACGACTCGTAGGGGTGATGCAGGAGAATATCGCCGGCGCGGATGGAGTCGAAGAAGGCGTCGGGGTCTTCGGGGAAATCGCGCTCGACAGGTGTGAAGGGGGAGTCCTTGAGTGCGGGGCGCGAGACTAGGCCATAAAGGGTCATAACCCGATGAAGGTTGACTGGCCCATTGACCCGAAAGACTAGGCTGTCGTCGAGATTGAACTGCTGTTGCAAAAGCGATACTAGCTGGTCGGGTGCGCCCGGAGCGATCTCTAGCCGCACGGCGTCGGCTTGGCGCTGCTTGGTGACCTGCTCTTCGATTTCTTCCAGCAAATTGTCGGCGTCTTCTTCGTTGACGTATAGCTCGCTATTGCGAGTGATGCGGAATGGAGCCGAGCCGAGGACTTCGTAGCCGAAGAACAGATCGTTGACTTGCAAGTCCATGATCCCGGCCAAGGTCACAAAATGGAGGCCATCGCCTTGGTCGGGCAGGCGCAAGATGCGGGGTAGTACTCGTGGCACGGTCGCCACGCCCATCATCTTTTGTCCCTGTTCTTCGAGCAAGGCACCGATGCACAGGGCCTTGTTGATCACGTGGGGGAAGGGGTGCGCTGGATCGACGACAATGGGCGTGAGGATCGGTTCGAGTTCTTCCTCCCAGTACTGGTGCACGAAGTCGAGGTGCCCGTCTTTGAGCTGGCGCGCCTCCCAGAAGTAGATGCCCTCGGCCGCTAGGGCTGGGACGAGGTCCTCGTTCCAGCAGCGGTACTGTTCGGCGACTTGCTCGTGGGCTTGTTGGGTGATGCGCTCGAGTTGTTCGGCGGGGGTCAGGCCGTCGGGGCGACTGGGATTGGCCCCCGATTCGTGTAATTGCAGCAGACCGGCTACCCGGATTTCGTAGAACTCGTCGAGATTGCTGGCGACAATGGCCATGAACTTGACGCGCTCTAGCAGAGGATTGCGCTCGTCTTGGGCTTCTTCGAGCACGCGGGCGTTGAAGTCGAGCCACGAGAGTTCGCGGTTGATGTAGAGCTCGGGGCGCTCGAACGTGGGTGGGCGGGCGGTTTCGCTCATATAGCAATCCTACAAGGTGATCCGCAGATGGACGCAGAATAGGATGCACAACGAATCGTTCAAATTATGCCGCATTGCTATATCAGTCGAGTTGGGCGATGGTTTCGCGCACGAATTGCACCGACTTGGTGAGTGCGTCTTTGGGTTCGCCTTCGATGCTGCATTCGTAGGCTAGATAGCCGCTAAAGCCGATGTCTTTGAGGGCTTGTAAGCCAGCGCGCCAATCGATGTCGCCGGTGCCCGGCTGCATGCGCGTGTTGTCGGCCATGTGGACGTGGGCTACGTGTTTGCCTGCTTGGCGGAAGGCGGCGGGAGTGTCGGTTTCTTCGATGTGCATGTGGAAGAAGTCGCTGAGCAGGGCCACGCCTCGGGGACTGCCGGCGCGCTCGATGATTTCGACGCCGTCGGCTTGGCGGCGCAAGAGGTGTTGCTCGTAGCGGTTGAGGGGTTCGAGCAGGAGTAGGGTGCCTTGGTTAGCGGCATGGGCGGCGAGGTCTTTGACCAATTCGACGAGCAGGGCCTTTTCTAGGGAAATGGCGTCTTGCAGCGGCGACAGGTCGGGAATGCGCGGCGGCCCAAAGATGGGGGGGACGATCTGGCCGACGGCTTGGAAGTGCCCGCAGGCCTCTAGCTGACGGCGGGTCTCGGCGAGGCTGTTGGCGCGCTTGCCTGGGTCTGGGTCGAGCCAGTCAAAGGTCTCTTGGCCGCAGATGGAAGCGATCTTGATGGAGCGGCCGGCGAGGGCCTGTTCGTACTGTTCGACGTGGTCGTACAGGCGCGAGCGGCCGCCGACTTCTAGGCCTTCGATGTTCAGCGATTCGGCGAAATCGAGCTTTTCCGCGAGGCTTTCTCCGGGCAGTAGCCCTTCCTGTAAGGCAATTTTCATGGCGTCCTTTCTTCTGGCTGTCCAGCGTTAAAACTGGACGCCGAGCTTGATGTTTGCTTCGGGTTGGGTGGCGATCTTGGGGTACGCGTCGAGCAGGTCGTCGAAGGAGACGATGGGCTGCACGATGGGCAGGCAATCGACTTGGCCTTCAGCGAGCATGCGCCAGCAGACGTCGTAGATGCGGGCGTTGTCCCAATTGGGGTGGTCGGGGTTTGGCTCGCTGTTGGCGCGCGAGAATATGATGTGCGGTCGGTTCATGTGGGCTTCGGCACCCAAGTCTATTCCCGTCGTCCACGCTCCGGGATACGCGCCGGCTACGATCGTGCCCCGGTAGGCGACTCCGCGCAGGGCTTGCTGCATGGCCGCGGGATGGCCGCTGTAATCAATGATCACGTCCGCGCCGCGATTGGCCGTGGCTTTCTTGATCTCCAAGCCGGCGTCGCATTGGGTGGGGTCGAGGACGAGGTCGGCTCCGCAGGCGCGGGCTGCTTCGCGCCGGTTGGCCAGCGGGTCGAGGGCGATGATGGGATGGGCACCGGCCAAGCGGCAGAATTGCACAGCCATCAAGCTGATGGCTCCGAGACCCGAGATGGCTACGGCGTCGCCGATGCGGACGTGTCCGTCGCGGACTGCGCCGAGGGCAAAATCCGCCGGGTCGAGGCAGACCGCGGCTTGCCACGGTACGTTTGCGGGCAAGCGGCGCGCGGTTTCGGGCCAGACGTGTTCTTCGCGGAACGGCCCGTAGGCGAAGACGCGGTCGCCTTCTTTGAGCTGGGTGACGCCTGGACCTAGTTCGACGACTTCGCCGACGCCCATGTTGCCCAGCGGCACGGGGTATTGGACGCCCTCGCCTTGATGGTCGAAGATGCGAAGCTCGGAATCGAAGCGGCCGCGCGGGCTGGCGTATCCTTTGAACTGGGACATTTCAGTGCCGTGCTTGGCGGCTGCGTACAGGCTTTTGACGCGGACTTGGCCTGCTGCCAGCGGTGGCGATTCGCATTCTTGAAAGGCCACTTGCTCGGCGGCCGGGGCGATGAGTGCTCGGGGCATGGGGCTGCTCGCTTGACGTTGGACGCGTTTTTTGGGTTTATAGCGGGCCAAAATATACACTTCTCAGCGAGGATATGCCATGTCAGAACGCGTACAGATCGTAGTGCCCGGCGACAATCCAATTCAGATCGCCGGTTCGCCGCATTTGCAGCGGCTCGCGCCCTATGGGGATGTCACGCTCTTTGAGGATACGCCGCAAAGAGCGGATGAGAAAATCGCGCGGGCCGAGGGCGCGCAAATCATTATCAACACGCGCGGAGTAGTAACGTGGCGTGAGGAAATGCGCCGCTTGCCAGAGCTCAAGATGATTGCCACCTGCTCCATCGGCACGGACATGATCGACTTGGCGATTGCCAAGGAACTCGGGATCGTGGTGTCGAACCAGCCCGGCCGCACCGCGCCCGTGGTGGCCGAGCACATGTTCGGACTGATGTTCGCCCTGTCCAAGCGCGCCTATTTCCAGACCGCCGAGTTGAAGGCTGGCCGCTGGACGCGCGAGATGAATACCATGCTGCAAGGGAAGGTGTTAGGCGTGGTGGGCACGGGGCCGATTGGCGCGGAGATGGCGCGGTTGGGGCGGGCCATCGGCATGGAGGTCATTGCGTGGACTTTCAATCCGTCGCCGGAGCGCGCGGCTGAATACGGGGTGCGCTTTGTCGAACTCGACGAGCTTTTGCAGACCGCGGATGTGGTCAGTCTGCACGTGAAGTTGACTGAGGATACTCGGCACTTGCTCGGGGCGCGCGAGTTTGGGCTTATGAAGGAGGGAGCGATAGTGTTGAACGGGGCGCGCGGCGACGTGCTGGACATCAACGCTTTGCGCGATGCTCTGTTGTCTGGGCATGTGGGTGGAGCCGGGCTAGATGTGTTTCCCGAGGAGCCGCTGCCGAGCGACGATCCCATCCTCGATTGCGATCAGGTGGTGTTGACACCTCATGCAGCGGATCAGACGCCCGAGGGGGTGGATTTGTTGAACGAGGGTGCGGTGGATAATGTGATTGCGTTTTTGGAGGGACGGCCGCGGAATAATGTGGCGGTGTGACGTAGGGGCGGGGTAGGAAACAATAGGATAAGCTTATGAGTGAGGCGTTCTTTCATAGCCTCTACATGGTCGATTCGGAGTAGGAGTATAAAAGCATTTCGCCTTATCTACGACTGCCTTTGTGCCTGAAGGAGGTGCGCCCATGAGCAAACGCAGACTGCCCATTGGCATTCAGACCTTCCGCGAGGTCCGCGATGAGAACTGCTACTACGTCGATAAGACGGCTTACATACGCCGGCTGCTCGATGAGGGCAAACACTACTTCCTGTCGCGCCCGCGGCGCTTTGGCAAGAGCCTGTTCTTGGACACGCTCAAGGAGCTGTTCGAGGGCAACGAGCCGCTATTTGCGGGGCTGCATATCCACGACCATTGGGATTGGTCGGTGCGCCATCCGGTGCTGCGCCTCGACTTCAGTAGCGGCACCTACCAAGGGCCGGACGACTTGCAAAAGGAAGTGGCGGCGCAATTGAACGCTATGGAAGAGGAAGTGGAGATCATCCCTCGCGATGACGAGACCGCTCCGGCCCGCTTCCGCCGCTTGATGAAGGTGCTGCACGAGCGCAGTGGTCAGCGCGTTGCGGTGCTGGTCAATGAGTACGACAAGCCGATTTTGGATGCACTGGATACGCCGGAGGTCGTCCGCACCCACCGGGACTTTCTGCTCGGCCTGTATTCGGTCATCAAGGGCAGCGACGCGCACATCTATTTCACGTTCCTCACTGGGGTGAGCAAGTTTTTCAAGGGCAGCCTGTTCTCAGGCCTCAACAACCTCACCGACATCACCTTGGACCCGCGCTATTCGGCTATCTGCGGCTACACGGACGCGGACTTGGACCGAGTGTTCGCGCCGGAGTTGCCGGGCTTGGACCGGGACCAGATTCTCGACTGGTACAACGGTTATAGTTGGCGGGGCGATGAGAAGGTGTACAACCCCTTCGACATCCTGCTGCTATTCGACAAGCGCAAGTTTGGTGCGTACTGGTTCGAGACCGGTACGCCGACGTTCTTAGTCGAAACGCTGTGTCAGCGCCGCGTCAGTTCCCTCGAACTGGGAGAGATGCTCGGCAGCAGCGACCTGCTATTGACCTTCGATGTCGATGACATTGCTACCGAGGCGCTGCTGTTCCAGACCGGCTACCTGACGATAACGGACGAGGAGGACTTGGGCGGCCAGCAGTTCTATCAGTTGGGCTATCCCAACCGGGAGGTGCGCCAGAGCCTGAAC
>JAJEEZ010000078.1:0-5594 GCA_022820705.1 Candidatus Latescibacterota bacterium
CCGCAGGTGCGAGATTTTCGCGGGGTTTCCCCTAGAAGCTTTGACGGACGAGGCAATTACAATCTAGGCATCAAGGAACAGATTATATTCCCCGAGATCAACTACGATATGATCGACCAAGTCCGGGGCATGAATATCACCATCGTCACCTCGGCCAAAAGCGATGAGGAAGGTCGAGAGTTGCTCCAGTTGCTGGGCATGCCCTTCAGTCAATAAAGTTGGAAAGAACCCGCTAATGCCAAAGAAATGCTTGATAGCCAAAGCGCAGCGCAAACCCAAGTTTTCCTCGCGAGCCTATACCCGTTGCCACCGCTGTGGACGTCCGCGTGCAGTATATCGCAAATTCGGACTGTGCCGCATCTGTTTTCGCGAGTTGGCCCTCAAGGGCGAGATTCCGGGTGTTAGCAAGGCGAGTTGGTAGTAGGTTGGAGAAATCAATATGAGCATGACAGATCCCCTAGCGGATATGTTGACCCGCATTCGCAACGCCTGTAGCGCCAAGCATTCGAGAGTTGATGTCCCCGCCTCCAAGCTAAAGCGGGAAGTGGCCCGCGTATTAGCCGAGTCCCGTTTTATCGACAACTTCGCTTTTATCGAAGACGGCAAGCAGGGCATTTTGCGGCTCTATCTGCGCTACGATCAGAATGACAATAGCATCATTCGCGGGCTAGAGCGCATCAGTAAGCCCGGGTTGCGTCAATATGCGAGTAAAGCCGATGTCCCACGTGTGCTCCGTGGCCTGGGCATCGCCATCGTTTCCACCTCTAAGGGAGTGATGACGGATAAACAAGCGAGGATGAACGGCGTAGGTGGCGAAATCCTCTGTAGCGTCTGGTAAATGAAGCCACCGGGAGAATGTTAGATTGTCGCGTATAGGCAACAAATCCCTTCCCCTACCGCAGGGTGTTGAAGTCGCGTTGGCTCCTGCCAAGGTCTCCGTAAAAGGGCCAAGAGGCCAGTTACAGGTGCCGTTTGTCGCTGAGTACCTCGCTGTGGCTCAGCAAGACAGCGTTTTAACGGTGACGCGGAAAAACGAAAGCAAACAGGCTCGCTCCCTACACGGATTGACCCGAACCTTGATCGCCAACGCGGTCGAAGGAGTCTCCGAGGGTTTTTTCAAGAACTTGGATCTATTCGGCGTAGGGTACCGGGCTGAGGTCCAAGGCAAACAGCTCGTGCTCCACGTAGGTTATTCGCATCCAGTGATCTACGAGGTGCCCGAGGAGATCCAAGTCGAAGTGTCCCCAGGTGCGGGTGGGGCACAAGCCCGCATCGTCGTCCGGGGCATCGACAAGCAACTCGTGGGTCAGGTGGCCGCCGATATCCGCTTCAAACGTCGCCCGGAGCCCTACAAGGGCAAGGGGATTCGCTATGAGAACGAGACCATTCACTGGAAACAGGGCAAGGCGGCCGTAGGCTAATGAAAGACAAAAAACACTTGGTAGAGAATCGCCAGCGGCGTCAGCGGCGGCGACACCGGCTGCGCAAGATCGTCTCCGGTACGCCCACGCGTCCGCGCATGGTGGTGCATCGTTCCTTGCGCCATATCGAGGTGCAGCTAGTCGACGACGTGGCGGGTCATTCCCTTTTAGGGCTTTCGACTCAGGCTCAGGAACTAAGGGAACGGCAGTTTGACAGTCGCGTAGCGCAAGGGCATGAGGTTGGCAAAATGATCGCTGCTAAGGCGCGCGAAAAAGGCATTGAGCAGGTCGTCTTTGACCGCGGCGGATTTCTCTATCACGGGGTAGTCAGAGCCGTGGCCGACGGAGCGCGGGAAGCTGGCTTGAATTTCTAAGGGAGAACGGCGTGGCGAAAACAGATAATAGCAAAGCGAAATCCGATCCCAGCGGTACAGAGCTGAGCGAAGTTGTCGTCCAAAACAGCATCAAGCGAGTTTCGCACGTGCGCAAGGGCGGTCGGCGCTTCAGCTTTAGTGCAATGGTCGTAGTTGGCGACCGCAATGGCCGAGTGGGATTTGGTGCTGGCAAGGCCGGTGAGATCGCCGAGGCCATCCGCAAGGGGGCCGAGGCGGCCAAAAAGAACGTCTTCGAAGTCCCGGTGACCGATGGGACCATACCGCATGAAGTCGTCGGGGCCTTCGGCGCAGCTAAAGTCCTTTTTAAGCCGGCTACTCCAGGGACCGGAATCATCGCCAGCGGTGGCACCCGCATCGTACTGGAGTTGGCCGGCGTCCACGATATTCTGACTAAATCCCTTGGATCCAACAACGTGCAGAATTCAGTGAAGGCAACCGTCAAAGCACTGACGCAACTGCGCAGTGCCGAGATGATCGCTCGGGAACGCGGGGTGCCGGTGGAATCGCTCCGCGCTTGGGATTGACAGCCAATGAAACTGGTCATTACGCAGCGGCGCAGTGCTATCGGTCGCGCCAAAGGTCAAAAGGCGACGATCGCGGCCTTGGGAATCAAGCGCCTATATCAACAGGTCGTCCACGACGACACGCCGCAGATCCGGGGTATGATCGCCAAAGTCAAACATCTGGTTTCAGTTGAAGAAGTAGCAAATTAAGCGAGAGTGTGCCATGCGTCTAGAAAACATAAAATGCCCTCCAGGGTCTAAGCGGAACCGCAAGCGGTTGGGGCAAGGGCCGGGTTCGGGGACGGGCAAAACCGCGGGCAAAGGCCACAAAGGTCAGCGGGCTAGGTCCGGTGCTAGACGCGGTAATCGCGTTGGGTTTACTGGCGGTTCGCTGCCGCTGTATCGCCACATCCCCAAGGTGGGTTTTTCCAACCACAAATTCAAAACGACCTATCAGGTAGTCAATCTGCGGGATCTCGAAGAGCGAGGACTTAGCGGGGAAGTCGGGCCAGAGCAAATGGCTGCTGCCGGATTGATCGCCAAGCCAGCGGGATTACTGAAGGTCCTAGGCGAAGGAGAGCTGAGTCAGCCTCTGACGGTCAAGGCGCACAAATTCTCCGCTGCGGCAGCAGAGAAAATCGCCAAAGCGGGCGGCCAAGCCGAGGTGATTTGATGCAACTCGTGCAGAGTTTCCAAAACTGCTTCAAAATTCCCGATTTGCGCCGTCGCATCCTCTTCACTTTAGGGATTTTGATCGTCTATCGCATTGGTGGTCAGATCACGGTCCCCGGCGTCGAATTGGTCGTGCTTAAGGAGTACTTTGAAAGCGCTGGGAACACCCTCTTTGGGTTGTACGACATGTTTGTGGGTGGTGCTTTCACCCGTGGGACGATCTTCGCGCTGGGCATTATGCCCTATATCAGCGCCTCGATTATTTTGCAGTTGCTGGGCGCGGTTATTCCCTACTTCCAGAAATTGCAGCGCGAAGGCGAAGAGGGGCGCAAGAAAATTACTCAGTACACGCGCTATGGTACGGTCTTTCTAGCGGCTGCTCAATCCTACGGCGTCAGTTTTTTCATTACCAGCATCAAGGCCCCGTATTCGGGTCAGCCAGCCGTTGCCGATCCAGGCATTGGCTTTACGCTGGCGACCATGCTGACGATTACCACTGGCACGATCTTTATCATGTGGTTGGGCGAGCAGATCACGGAACGCGGTATTGGCAACGGCATTTCCCTGATCATTTTCATCGGCATCATCGCCGAGTTGCCCTACGCAATCAATCAGGAATACAATCTCTTTATCATCAACCGCGGTTTCAGCAAGAATATCATTGAAGAGCTCCTCCTCATCGCGCTCATGTTTGCCGTAGTGGCCTTTGTGATCTTGTTGACTCAGGGCTTGCGCAAAATTCCCGTGCAGTACGCCAAGCGCGTCGTCGGACGCCGGGTTTACGGCGGCCAGACCACGCATATTCCCCTGCGGATCAACACCGCAGGCGTGATTCCAATCATATTTGCCCAGTCGATCATGTTTCTGCCCGGCACGATCACGCAGATGTTCCCTGGCCATGAGTTCATGCTGGCGATTGGTTCGTTTTTCTCGACCGAATCCATGTTTTATTGGTTTGTCTATGGGCTAATGATCATCTTCTTTTGTTATTTTTATACTGCCATCGTCATGGATCCCAATCAGCTTTCTGACAACATGAAAAAGCACGGAGGATTCATCCCTGGCGTCCGCCCCGGTCCTCGGACTGCCCAGCACATTGATGGCATTATGACGCGCATTACCCTGCCGGGTTCTATTGCCCTCGCTATGGTGGCCATCTTTCCTTTCTTCGTCACCAGGCAATTCAACGTGGCTCCTTCTTTTGCCCAGTTTTTTGGTGGGACAGGGCTTTTGATCGTCGTTGGCGTGGCTTTAGATACCTTGCAGCAGTTAGAGTCCCAGCTAATGACGCGCCACTACGAGGGATTTATGAAGCGAGGCAAGATCCAGGGACGCCGTGGCTAAACCCCACTTGGAGCGAGTACCGTGAAAGTTAGAGCATCCGTCAGCAAGCGCTGTAACGAGTGTAAAATCGTCCGTCGGAACGGGGTCGTGCGCGTTATATGCAAGCGCAATCCCCGCCACAAACAGAGACAAGGCTGAGGAATAACACTATGGCGCGCATAGCAGGTGTAGATTTACCCCGCGACAAACGAGTCGCCATCGCATTGACTTATATCTTTGGCATTGGGCATACGACGGCCAATCGCATCGCCTCTCAGGCGAGGATTGAGCCCCAAACCCGCATCAACGAGTTGAGCGAAGATCAGGTCAGCAGTTTGCGCTCGATCATTGAGGTCAGCCACAAGGTCGAAGGTAGTCTGCGCGGCGAAACCACCATGAATATCAAGCGGCTGATGGACATCGGCTGCTATCGGGGTTTGCGGCATCGCCGCGGGCTGCCGGCCAACGGCCAGCGCACCAAGACTAACGCCCGCACGCGCAAGGGGCCGCGGCGAGCTATTGCTGGCAAGAAAAAGGCCCCCGTCAAGTAGATCAACCCAAACGGAGAGGATTGACCTTTGCCGCCCGAAAGACGCAAGAGACGCAAGAAAGCAAAACAGGTGGAGGCTGTGGGCGTGGCGCACATTCTGGCCACGTTCAACAATACGATTATCACTCTTACCGATACCAGAGGCAATGTGATTTCTTGGGCGACCCCAGGGAAAATGAGCATCAGGGGCAGTCGCAAATCTACGCCCTTTGCCGGCCAGCTCGCCGCTGAAAGGGCCGCCCAAGAAGCCATGAATATGGGATTGCGCCGCGTGGAGGTCTGGGTCAAGGGGCCGGGAGTAGGGCGCGAGTCCGCCATCCGCGCTTTGCAAAACGCCGGGCTCGAGATTTCCGCCATCCGCGACGTGACGCCCATGCCGCACAACGGCTGTCGGCCGCCCAAGCGTCGCCGCGTTTAGAGGAGCTAACCACGTTATGAGCAGGCATACAGGTCCCAATTGTCGCTTCTGCCGCCGGGAAGGAGCTAAACTCTTCCTCAAGGGCGAGCGCTGCAACCTCGAAAAATGTTCCTTTGAGCGGCGCAGTTATGCCCCAGGCCAACACGGTCAGGGCTTGCGGCGCAAGCAGTCCGACTATAGTGTGCAGCTACGGGCCAAGCAAAAACTAGCTCGGCTCTACGGAATCCGCGAAGGCCAATTCAGGGGCTATTACAAGGAGGCGTCGCGCGTGCCGGGCGTTAGTGGCGAAAACCTGTTGCGCCTGTTAGAGCG
>JAJEEZ010000456.1:0-4733 GCA_022820705.1 Candidatus Latescibacterota bacterium
GCTCGCGCTCGACGCTACCGCCCCCGACCTAGCCGCCAAACTCCTACCCATCGCCCCCTCCGGACAGCCCGTCGGCCCCATCAGCCCTTATTACGTGGATCGCTACGGCTTTGCCGACGACTGCCTCGTATTGCCTTTTTCCGGCGACAATCCGTGTAGCCTCATCGGCCTCGGCCTCGTCGCCCCCGGGCAAGTCGCCCTCAGCTTGGGCACCTCAGACACTTTGTTCGCCTGCATGGATCAACCGCGTACCTCCACAGCCGGAGAGGGCGCAGTCTTTGCCTCTCCCGACGGCACGCATTACATGGCCCTGACTTGCTATCTCAACGGCAGTTTGGCCCGCGAGGCCGTACGCGACCAATACGGTATGAATTGGGATCAGTTCACCAGCGCCCTACGCGCCACGCCGCCGGGCAACAATGGCGCTCTGATGCTCCCTTACTTCGCACCGGAAATCGTCCCCAAAGTCCCCACGGCCAACGTCGTTCGCCAAAACCTCGATCCCACCGACGCGCCAGCCAATGTCCGCGCCGTCATCGAGGCCCAAGCCCTTTCCTCACGCATTCATGCGCGTTGGATGGGCGTGGACATTTTCTCACTCTACGTCACCGGCGGCGCATCGGCCAACGCCGAAATCCTGCGCGTCTTCGCCAACGTCCACAACTGCCCGGTCCACCGCTTCGAGACAACCAATTCAGCAGCCCTAGGCGCGGCCTTGCGCGCCGCTCACGCCCACCAATCCACAGCCGGCCACGCGCCTTCGTGGGCAGAAGTTGTCGAGCCATTCGCGCAGCCGGTCGCCGGATCAACCATCGAACCTGAGCCAAGGGCCGTGGCCGCGTACAACGAGCTTATCGGCCAGTACGCCGCCCTAGAACAAGCGCACACTTAGGGCACAGTACGACACAAAAAATATCGAGTTAGATGCTAGATTCGTTGGCCTCCAAATGGGTGTTAGAAACGCAATGTTGACCGAACTTTTTGTTATTAACCCACATAGTGAACAAGGCAACAACTCGGCTTGGCATCTCGACATAGAAGAGGCCGCTTGACACAGGGCCTTTTTTCAACTATTCATGCTTTTCACCTTCGATGTCGAAAACCCTATATAAGACGGGCATTCACGAGTTGTAATAAACTTTTTATGAGCATTGAATTGGCTGTGACAAAAAGAGCGCAGGTTTGCGCTGGACAGATGGCTACCTACTGGGCTGTGACGGCGATTGTCGGGCTGATGGCCGTCGATTCATGGGCTGTGAATTCAGCCGTGCTGGCCAGAGTCGGGAGCGAGGTCATTATGATAGATGACTTGCTCCGCGCCGAGCGCAAGATGCGTCGTTTTGCCGCGGGCAATGCTCGGGAAATGCTACAGCCTTTCATCGATCGCAAGCTGCTGGTCTTAGAGGCCAAGGCGAAGGATTTGGATCAGCACCCCGACGTAGTCGCAAGCGTGCAACAGGCGCACGACCGAAGGCTGGTCGAACGCCTATACGCGGAAGTCATGGGAGACGTTTCCATATCGGAAGAGGAACTCCGGTCGCATTTCCACCAAGGCGGATTGCACAAAAAGCGGGAAGTGCGGGCGAGTCACATTCAGGTAGGCAATCTCGAAGCAGCCCAGGCCGTGCAAGAGCAATTGCGGCAAGGTGCCGATTTTGCAGAGCTGGCGCGCGAACAGTCTCTCGATCGCACATCGGCAACCAAAGGTGGAGACATGGGTTTCTGGCAGGAGGAAGAAGCACAGCACAGCGGGTTTGTCGCCGAGCTTTTTCGCCTACAGGTCAGCCAAGTGTCCGAACCGTACCGCAACTCGCAGGGAACCTACCACCTGATCAAGGCCGCTGAAGAGCGCTACGTCAGTTTTGAGCGCCAAAAGAAGATGCTGCGCCAAACGCTGGAAAAGCAGCAAAAAAAAGATCGCTGGTCCAAATACTTAGCCGACCAGAAAACGCACTTTGATTTTTCAGTAGATGCACAGGTATTGGGTGTATTGCTGCAGCGGGGGCGACTAGCTGAAGGCGGTGTGCCTGTGCTAGAAGCAGGAGACCACGCGCGCATCCTACTGCGCTATAGTGGAGGGAACATCGACCTGAACGCGTACATGGCTTTGGTAGAGGGAGCCGAACCCAAGCGCCGTCCCCACGCCATAGATAGCACCGCCGTGGTCGAATTTGCCCAAGACGAAGCACTGCGCAAAATCCTGCTGCCTCTGCTGGCCCAACAACGGGGGTTGGACCGCGAGGAAGCCGTGGTCCAGTTCGTGCGGGATAAGCGCGAAGAAGCCATGGTCGAGATGCTGCGGCGAACAGAAGTAGAATCGCGCTTCGTCACAGAGGAACAGCGGCGCACTCTATACCGGGACCTAGCAGGGGAATTCACTCTGCCAGTGCGCACGTTTTTTGCCGGTGCCCTAGTTGATTCGGAACCGACTTCGCGCACTATCGCCCAGCGCGTGCGCACCGGTGAGGATATGGCCGAGATCATGCGCGAGTATCCGGCATTTAAAGGACGCGTACGCCAGTTCGACATATTTAACTTCACGTTGGCTGACACAGCGACGGCCCAAGGCGCTATGGCCACCATGATCCAAGCCGTGCAGGGTGTGCCAATTGGCGGCATCAAGGGACCGCTCCCCATCCAGTTGAGCGGCGATATGACGGGATATCTCGTACTCGAAGTACTGGCGATGCGCCCAGAAAAGACTCTCTCTTTTTCTACATCCAAGGTGCAGTCCAGAATATGGCGTCAATTGCGCTACGCCCATCGGCACGCGATTGAAGAAGATTTTGATAGCTACCTAGAGGAGTTGAGGTACAAATATAGGACTGAGATAGTTGTCGATGAACAAGCCCTGTCTAACCTAGAGAAGTAGCGGCTCTGCGTTTCCACGCCTAGACGAGCCCAGATATTCCTACTCTAAATGCGGAAGGAGGTGAATGGATACAACGTTCGCAACTGCAGGAGCAGAAAAGAGCAATATCTCTAACTCTATCCATAAGGAGAAAAGTATGCGCAGGAACTCACTCATAGCAGCAATGTTGTCTGTGGCACTGGCGAGCTTCGCCTGGGGCCAATCCAATGCCAACGGCATTGGCTACTTCGCCTTAGAGGTGCCTGCTAATGTTACCATCACCATTGATGGCGACGATGGCGACTGGGCGTGGTTCGACCCCATTTTCACCGTTGGTCCCGACGAGATGTACGAAATCCAGAAGGCCGAAGTGCTGGACAAGAGCGATCTCGACGTGGCCATTATGACGGCGTGGACGGGCACAGACCGCGACAACAGGCTCTACGGCTTTGTACGCGCCACCGACGACACGCTAGTCGTCACCTCCGACGTCTTTGACGACGGCTGGCGCGACGATGATCTCGAGATCATCACCGACGCCAACGCCAGCGGCGGTCCGCACGACGGCGACGGCGAATCGGGCACGCGTGCCGAGGGGCAGCAGTTTACCATGCACTTGCCGGTCCCCGGCGTGTATGAAACACCCTATGGCGGCGACGGCTCGTGGTGGTTGCGCTGGCAGGTGGTCGAGGAAATCCACTGGATGGACGAGTTTGCCGAGTCCAGAGTGACGACCAATCCTCCGGGAGCGACCACGGGTTCGACCAACGTCACGGTCAACTACGAGTACAGCATTCCCCTCTGGGATTACGCGTCGTTGGACGGTGCGGATAACAGTATCCGCCACGAAAACGAGGCCGGGCAAATCATCCGCCTGACCTATCAGTTGAACGAAGCGGATAATCCCGAAGATCGCCGCACGCATCAGCTAGCAACAGCCGGCGAGGATGGCGCTTCGGGTAACTGCGATGTCTGCTCGGAATACACGCTGCTTGGCGCGGACGAGTACGATCGCGCCGACGGCGGCGCGGGCACCGCAGTGGAATCCGAGAGCTGGGCAAAAATCAAAGCGACCTTCAGCGACTAATAGAACGGTCCTTTGATCACCGATTGGGCGGCGGCATCTGCCGCCGCCCAATAACCGGTAGTGCAATTACACTTCCCGAGGTTAATCATGATGGTACGGTTCGGCGCGTGGCTGTGTTCCCTAGTGATGTTGGCAGGATGTGGACGTTATTTCGACGGGCCAATTCAGCCAGCTCCGCAGGGACAGCAGGAGGCCGATATGGTGATTCAAGACGATGGCTTGATTACCTATTCGTTCGAGCGTCTGGAGATCGGTCTGCGCCCCATGACCGACGCCGAATTGAACCGCAAATTCCCACAGCAGTCCACGCAGGGTCCCGTATCGACTAATCCTTATACTTTCGGCAACTGGAAGCGCATGGGCGAAGAGTGGACACCGCCCAAACATAGCGTATGGCTGCTAAAAGTTAAAAACTACGCCTACCCCAAAGTCGGTGTCGATCCTCTCAGAATCGAGCTAGTTTCAAAGGATGGATATCGCAAGTACGCGCCCTTAGAACCGCTGCAGATCCTAGAATACTACTACTCGTTTATTCAGGGATATGCCGGCAACGAATACCGACGCTTTAACGAGCGCGAAGATATGCTCAAGCGCACTATGTTTCAGGAGCAAATCATCTTCAGCGGCCAAGAATCAGAGGGTTTTGTCGTTTTTCCGAGCCTCGCACCCGACGTGACGGAGTTTTCCATCCACGTCAGGGGCATTGCATTGCGATACGATTACCGCAACGAGCCTGTGGAGACCAAGGATCTAACCTTTCACTTCCAGCGCGAAGTATTTAAGGGGTTTAAGCCA
>JAJEEZ010000589.1:0-2875 GCA_022820705.1 Candidatus Latescibacterota bacterium
AGCCGGCGGCACCCCGCTGATCGAGCGCGTCGGCCATTCGTTTCTCAAGCCGAGAATGTTTGAGGAAGGAGCTGTTTTTGCGGGCGAGCTAAGCGGTCATTACTACTTCCGCGACTTCTTTGGCGCGGATTCCGGTATCGTGCCGTCGCTGGTGATGCTAGAATTACTGTCGCAGCGCGGGGTTAAGCTCTCCGAGTTGCTCGCTCCGTTGGAGCGCCAGTATTTCACGTCCTCTGAGATCAACTCCGAGGTCGCGGATCCCACGGCCAAAATTGCAGCCCTAGCCGACCGCTACCAGGACGGTCACATCCAGCGCCTCGATGGGATTTCGGTCAGCTATGACGACTGGCACTTCAACGTGCGGCCCTCCAATACCGAGCCGCTGTTGCGCCTCAACCTAGAGGCCCTCTCCGCGGAGCGCATGGCCGAGAAGCGGGATGAAGTACTCGCCTTTATTCGCGCGTAAATTATGACGGCCCCCGCCCCTAAGATCCCGTGGGCTTTCGCCCTCGACCGCCGCTACTTTGCGGCATTTTTGGTTTTCCAAGGCGCGGTGGTCGCTGGCAGCATCTTCGTTTTCGAATTCCTCCCGGCCCTCCTCCTCGGCGCGCTCTGCGTCGCGTTTTTTGTCGCGGGCCTGATGCTGAGGCCGTGGATCGTCGTCCCAGTTTTGTTGCTGACGACGGGCCTTGACAGCACAGGTCGGCTGTTCGGCGAGTCCGGCCCTTCAAAAGAGATCTTCTTGCTGACGGGGTTTCACTTGGCCTTCGGGCTGATGGTCCTCGGCTTGGCTGCCAACATCTGCCTACGGCAGCGCATGCACTTTCCCGACTTCGAGATTAAGGTACCGCTCTTTTTGTTCCTCGCGTCTATTGCGGTGTCGCTGACGTACACGCCCAATCAGCTAGATGCAACCGTCAGCTTCTTGCGGATCTGCGCCCTCGTGCTCTTCACCTACATGGTGCAAATCACGCTCGACTCTAGGCGGGCTGTGTCCGCGGTCTTATGGTCGCTAGTGGTCTTGACGATAGCGGGCTCGGTGATGGGGGCCTATCAGGTCATCACCGGCCAATTCCACCTGCCGGCCAAGGTCATCACCGCCTTGGGCGGCAACGTGCCGCGGGCGACGGGGGCCTTTCACAACCCCAACATCTTTGCCTCGTTTGTAATGAGCGGCGTCCTGCCGCTGTTGGCCGTCTTGCTCAACTATCGACTGCCTAGGGGCCAGCGCGTGCTTTTTGCTTTGGCGGTCGTCATCGGCTTTGGCGGTCTGTTGGCCTCGTTTAGCCGCTCTAGCTGGGTGTCAACGCTGGCCGGCGTGCTCGTCATCCTCTGGTTGAGCGGCAAGCTGCGCTATTTTTTTGTTGGAGTTTTTGCCTTTATCCTGCTGGTGCTCGGCCTCAAAGAATTCGTGCCTTATGCCGAGTACATCTTCGAGCGCTTTGCCTCCATCTTCACCTTGTTTGATGAGTTCGGCGCGACCGGCCGGGCTTCGAGTACGGCGCGCGTTCATCTCGTCATGGCCTCGTTCGACATGTTTTCGGACCATCCGTTCTTAGGCACTGGTTGGCGATCCTTTCCGGTAATATTCTCCCAATACGCGCCGCCCGGATATCCCCACTGGACCCTAGTGAAAGAGCCGCACACTATAGTGACTGCGATCTTGGGCGAACTAGGCATCGTTGGTTTCGCAGCTTTTGTCTGGTTTGTCGGGAAGACGTTCTTTTTGAGCTTGGGGCGCTTGCAGCAGATGCAGGATTCCTATTTTCGCGCCATAGCCATCGGCTTGATCGCCACGTTTGTCGCCTTCCAGGTCAATCAGACGTTCAATGGCGACCTGCCCAGCAACATGTTTTGGTTCTGCATCGGCATGCTCTTCGCCGTGCAGCGGCTCGACGCGGACGCGCGTGCTTAGAACCGGCCGTTTGAAGAACGCGAGGATCAATCGTGAAAGTTTTGCTGCTATCGCACCTCTACCCCAACGTCATATCTAAGCTCTCTGGAAGTTTTGTCCACAATCAGGCGCGTTTCCTCCAAGATCATTGTCAACTAGAGGTAGTGGCACCCGTGCCTTGGTTTCCCCTGCCGGGATTTGGGTTGTGGAGTGCCTACCGCCATGTCCCACGCTGCGAAGTGGTGGACGGAATCGAGGTGCGGCATCCCCGCCGCTTCGCCGTACCGCGGCGGATTTTTTTTACTCAGCAGTGGCGTTTTCACCTCAAGGCTTTGCGCAACGCTGTTGCGGGTGTGCCGGACATCATCCACGCGCACTGCGCCTATCCCGACGGTCGAGCCGCTGTTGAGTACGGTTCACAAACCGGCCGGCCCGTAGTCATCACGGTCCACGGTTCAGACATTAAGATCCTGCCCAAGCTCAAGCCCCAATGGCGGCAAATGATCGTTGAGGCCCTAACGCAAGCCGCGGCCGTTATTGTCGTCAGCCAAGAGCTGCGCCGCGAGGTCGTGCAATTGGGCGTCCCGGCCGATAAGGTGCGCTACATTCCCAACGGCGTTGACTGCCGGCTCTTTTCGGCGACCGGGTCGCACCAGCCCGATAAAGAGGGATGGCACCTACTTTATGTGGGCCGATTTGTCGAGGCAAAGGGATTGCGCGTCTTGCTAGCGGCATTGGCTAAAGTGCGCAGTCAGGGCCGTGATGTCTCGTTGACCTTGGTCGGCGGCCACCCTGCGACCGGGACCGCCGATCCTTTCCTACCTCAAGTCAACGACTTGAACCTGTCCGAACATGTGTCGTTTGAGGATGCGGTACCTTGGGAGGAGCTACCCTCCTATATGGCCGCCGCCGATCTGTTTGTCCTGCCCAGTTTTAGCGAAGGTCTGACCACGTCGCTGGTGGAGGCCATGGCCTGTGGCC
>JAJEEZ010000262.1:0-7147 GCA_022820705.1 Candidatus Latescibacterota bacterium
CTATGAAATCATCGGGGTAGTGCAACTCTTTAACGTTTGCCATTTTTTTCTCCGCCCGGGATTCCGCTGTTCACAATGACTCAAAAAAATGTAATCCCGTTTCCGTCCAAGTCAAGAATGGTAAACCGCACGCCGACATAATCCTCCGCTTGGAACAACTCGGTGAACCCTAGCCTCTGGACGTAGAAGGAGACCGAGTTGGCAATTTTTAGCACCGCCTGCTTGAATCGCCTCGCACAATACAGTCTGTGCAGACGTCGCGTTCTCCTCTGGCTAAACAGCCTCCCGCTGATAGTATTCCGCGAGGATCTCGGCCACTTCCGGCCGCGCAAACTCCGGTGGCAGAGCCTCGCCAGCGGCTAGCATCTCGCGGACTTGGGTTCCCGACAGGAACAAGTACGCGTCGCCGCCGTGCGAGCAGTCGCGCATCATCACCACCTCGTTGCACTCGTTGCACCAGACGGTGTGATCGCCGCGGAAAACTTCGATTTCAAGGGCGTCGCTGATGCCGTCGAAAATGGTCTGCGCGTCAAACGCTCCGTAGTAATCGCCAACGCCCGCGTGGTCGCGGCCCACGATCAGATGCGTGCAGCCACTATTCTGGCGGAAAATGGCGTGCAGCACGGCCTCGCGCGGACCAGCGTAGAGCATGTCAAAGCCATAGCCGGCGATCATCACTGTGTTTTCCGGGAAGTAGAGCTCGACCATCTTGCGGATGGAGGCGTCGCGCACATCGGCTGGGATGTCGCCGGCCTTGAGCTTGCCTAACAGCATGTGGATGAGGATGCCATCGGCCTCGACGGCCTGCTGCGCCATGCGGCACAGCTCTTCGTGGGCGCGGTGCATGGGGTTGCGAGTCTGGAAGGCCACGACCCGGTCCCAACCGCGCTCGGCAATCTCAGCGCGCAGCTCGACCGCGGTGCGGAAGGTCGCGGGAAAGTCCCCGGGGAAGTACGAGAAGTTGAGCACTTCGATGGGTCCGGCGATGAGGGTATCTCCCGCAGCCTTGAAAGCAGCGAATCCGGGATGAGCGTCATCGTCCGTGCCAAAGACTTGTTCAATGATGGCGGCGCGCTCCTCATCAGAGAGCGGTTCAACCGAGGTAACTTCCTGGATGGCAATAACAGGATTGCCGTCCACATTCGGATCCAACAGGGCGATGCGGCTGCCGGGAGCCACGCTCTCCGGAGCCTGATCGCCGGGGACCATGTTGACGACCGGGGTGGGCCACAGCAGACCGTCGGTCGTGTGCATGTTGGCAGCCACGCTCTTGGAGTTGGCCGCGTCCATAAAGCCTGTAAGCGGGGTAAAGTAACCCGAGCCGAGCATGACGGCTGAGGATGCAGCGGCCGAAGAGACGACTACAGCGGGCAGTCCAGCGGCTTCTTCTAAAAGCTGGGCACGCACTGCATCGTCTTCGACGTAAAGTGGTTTGAGTTCTTCTGCGCCGTGGGGCTTAATCACAGTATTCTCCTTGATAAGGTGTGCGTTTAATGTACGGGAATGCCGGCTTCGGCAAGGATGCGGTGGACATTGGCGGCGGCTCTGGGGTATTTCTCGTTGGGCAAATGTTCGAGGAGCATGTAGCCGTCGGGATGGGCGTCGTGCCACAGCTTGAGCGCGGTAGCGAGGTCGAGTTCGCCGTCGCCGGGTATCTCCTCGTCAATGTGGAGCACCAAGTTAGGCGACAGCTTGATATCCTTGCAGTGCCCGACGACCGAGATGGGGTTCATAATCTCAAATATGTGCTGCAAGCGCTCAGTGCTGTTGTACACCTGGTCCAAATTCTGAAAATGGTTGACGTAATCCATGACCACGGTCATGCGCTCAGAGCCAACCGCTTGTAGCACATCGCGGTTTATTTCCGGCGACCCCATGATGGTGAGCAGATGCGTCTCAATGACTATGGTGACGGCTTCGGACTCGGCCTTGGCAGCCACGCGCTTTAGCGTTTCGACGAGCAGAGAGCGGGCCTCGGGCGTGAGATTATGCCGAGACGGCGAGTACGAACCGACTGGGTTGCGGCTGCCCGTGCGGATTAGACAGGTGTGGGCAGCCAAGTCGCGGGCGACTTCAATGCCGCGTTCGATCTTGCTTACTACTTGGTCGCGCACCGCAGGGTCGGGATCAAACAAGCACTCGGAAAAGCCAATGCCGAACTGGGGCAGCTCCATGCCCGCGGCCGCAATGGTATCGCGCACTTTGTGGCACTCTGCGGCGGTGATGGCAGCCAGATTTTCCCCAGGGGCGTGAAAGGCTGTGCCCGTGAGATTGAGTTCCTTGATCGCCGCTAGGTGTTGGTCGCTGATTTCGCGAAAGTCCGGGGGCAACATGCCGACGACGCCGAGCCGCATGGGCAAAGCTCCTTGTTGAAATTGTGCAGTGAACAGGGGCCGAATCACCTCAAAAACTGACCAATGGCATAAATATCGTCAACACGCGAGCCGTTTGCCGAACCGGGACGGGGAGCCTACTATTTGATGCTTTGACCACTCCAACAACCTCCCAACGGACCATGACCTTCGCCCTTTCGTTTATCACCGCCCTCGTCTCCGGCCTCTACACCTGCTTGTGGGGCGCGTTCAAAGACGCTCCTTATGAGGGCTTCAAGCCCAAGACCTTTCCGCGCAGCATGTACTTCCACGTCGCGATCTTTTTGCCGCTGTACTTCATCCCGTATTTCAGCGCGCAATTCCAGCACCTCGGCCTCGTGCAAATGTTCTTCCTGATCATGGGTCTAGAGCGTTTCCTCGCCGAAATCTACAAGGGCTTCTTCCGAACCGAAGACCAGCGAAAGTACTTCGTTCCCTCGCGCATCACTTTCTTTGGCCGCCCGATCACCAGCGATCTCATCCGCCATAGCGCAGGGGTCCTAATCGTCGCCATTGTCTTCGCCTTCCTGCTCGTCGCCGCGCCCATTGAGAGCTTCTGGGGCTATCTGGTGACTGGATATTGCACCGGGCTGCTGGTGGCCTCGGGGGGGGCTTATAAAGACGCGCCTTTCGAAGGGTTCAAGTGGCTCAAATTCCAGCGCTCTGGAGTCGTCTTGGCCGCCTTGAGTCCGCTGTTTTACTTTCTCGGCAATCCCGAACACCCAGTCGGGTTGGGTTTTCTCATCTACATGAACGGCGGGCTAGAGCGATTCACCGTCGAGTACTACAAGACCTACATCCAGCGCAATATGTCCGGGAAATTCCAACCGAACCTGCCCCGCATCCAGCGCGAATTGGACACCCGCGAGAAGTTCCACTACGCGGCCTTGGTGATTATCGCCGGGCTGGCCGTGCTCTACGCCCATGAACGCGGCGCACTATGACGCCGTAGTCATCGGCTCCGGGTTCGGCGGCTCGCTGGTGGCCCACGCGCTGGTGCAAGCCGGGCTGAAGACCGCGCTGCTGGAGCGGGGCCAATGGGCCAAGCGCGACGCCGCGGACTGGGATCAGCGCACCATCTTATTGAAGAAGCGCTACCGCTCGGCCTCGCCTCTTTTGGTCAAGCAGTACGGACGCCGCACCTTCCAGCGCACCTATCCCAACGAGGTCGTCGGCGGCAACTCGGTCTTTTTCGGCGGGGCGTCGCTGCGGCTGCGACCGGCGGATTTTGCCCGCTGGCCCTTGTCCTATGCAGACCTAGCGCCGTACTACGCCCGCGCCGAGCAGCTTTTAGGAGTCCACGGCGAAGCGGGCACCGATCCGCACGAACCGCCGGGACTAACCGCGTACCCACACGCTACCGTTGAACTGAGTGCGCCGGCCCAACGAATTTATCAAGCAGGGACAGACCTAGGACTACAACCGTTCAAGATCCCACTGGCAATCAATTTTTCCGACCGCACCCGGCCCCTCTGCCTGCGCTGCATCACCTGCGATGGGTTCCCCTGCAAGGTGGAGGCCAAAAACGACATGGCTTCCACCTTGCTAGCCGCTGCCTCGGCGGCCGGACTAGAGATCATCGTCGGCGCAGTAGCGCGGCGGCTAGTGCAACGGAACGGACGCGTCGAGCAGGTCGAATACGTCGATAGCGCCTCCCGGCAAACCCACGCGCTCTCGGCCGACTTAGTGGTCTTGGCCGCTGGGGCGCTCAACAGCCCGGCCCTGATGCTCCGTTCGGGATTCGACCACCCCCTGATTGGGCGCTTTCTCATGCGCCACTGCAACGGGATTGCCAATTGCATTTTTCCCTTTCGCACCAATCCGCAACAGGTCTTCCACAAACAGCTCTGCTTTTCCGATTTCTACGAAGACCTGCGCGCGGAATTGGGCACGGCCGTGGGCGTCATCCAAGACATCTACACGCCGGCTCCCCCCATCATCCGGCACCACGCCCCTTGGGGCTTCAAGACGCTCGTCGGG
This sequence comes from Candidatus Latescibacterota bacterium, assembly GCA_022820705.1. Lineage (GTDB taxonomy): Bacteria > Latescibacterota > UBA2968 > UBA8231 > UBA8231. The sequence goes on from JAJEEZ010000262.1 coordinate 4,353, forward strand.
CTGCTGACTGGCTATATGCAGAACTTGCTCTGCATTGCCGAGGACGATCCAAGGCAAGAAAACCGCGTGTCATTGTCCAGCGAGCAGGACATCTTCGGCATGGAACTAGTGCAGATCGAGCATTCCTATAGCGACGCCGACTGTCGCCGCCGCGATTACCTGCTGGCCAAAGCAGAAGCCGTATTGCGCCAAGCGGGCGGCCTGCTGCGCTACCGCTACTTGATTGATTCCTTCTCTCACGCCATAGGCACCCTGCGTTGCGCCACCGCGCCAGAGGAAGGCGTCCTCGACGTGGATTGCCGCTATTGGGGCAGCGAAAATGTTTACGTGTCCGACGGCAGCTTCATGCCGTCTTCGGGCGGGGTAAATCCGAGCTTAACCATTGCGGCCAACGCACTGCGGGTCGCCGAGCGGATATTGGAAAAGCAATGAAGAAGGTCTGTCTAGTAGGATGCGGCACCATCGGTCGCCTGCACGCGAAAAACCTCGTCGGCAAGGTCGAGCTATCCTTTCACAGCCGCACGCAAGCTAGCGCAGAGACCCTCAGCCGCCAATGCGGCGGGAGGCAGGTCTTCGCATCGTACGCCGAAGTCCTCGACAGCGCGGTGGATGCGGTGCTGATCAGCTCGCCGCCAGATGCCCATCGGCCACAAGTCGTCGCCGCATTGGCCACCGGCAAGGCGGTGTTGGTGGAAAAGCCGTTGTGCGCCACAGCAGACGATTTGGCCGCCATTGGCACGGCCGCAGCAGCCCATCCAGATGCGCTGCTGATGATCGCGGAAAACTACTACTACAAGCCCTCGCTCAAGCTGCTCAAGTGGATCATCCAGCAGGGTTTTATCGGCCAAGTGCAACAGGCGATTATCGGCAAACGCTTTACGCAAGATGCCACGGGATGGAAAAGCGGCTACGGCGCGCTGCTGGAGGGAGGAATCCACTTCGTGGCCCTCGGAGCAGACCTTTTCGCTGACGCGCCCCAGCGGGTGACCGCAGAATTCCCCGGACACCAGGCAGGCGAGCCGGAGCGGAATTCGATAGTGCGAGTCGAATACTCATCCGGGGCCGAGATGGTGTTGCGCTACGCTTGGAACACCTTCAGCTTGACCAAGGGCATCTTTCAGCACGCGCGGATTTTGGGGACCGAGGGGCGCATCGTCTTTGAGTGCAATGGGCTATACGTGCGGTTGCGAGGACGGCGCAAGCGACTCTACTTTCCGGGCATAGGGGATTTGATGGGCTACAAGGGCATGACGCAGGACTTCTTGCAGTGTTTGCAGGAGCCGGGGCGGCAGCCGTATTCGGACTTGGCGCGGGCGGAACGGGATTTGGGCATTGTATTTACAGCGTATAAAGGACTGAAATAGCATGAGCGAAGCGGAAAAAATCATCTATTCGATGTACAAGGTGAGCAAGCACTACAACCGGAAGGTAGTTATCGCCGACATTTCACTGTCGTATTTCTACGGAGCCAAAATCGGCGTGTTGGGCTTGAATGGGTCGGGGAAGAGCACGCTGTTGCGGATTATGGCGGGCATCGACAGCGAATACGAGGGGGACATTAGCGTCCAGCCGGGATTTACCGTGGGATACCTAGAACAAGAACCCGAGTTAGAAAAGGGCAAGACGGTTAAGGAGATCGTCGAAGAAGGCGTGCAGGAGACCGTGGATTTGCTGCGCGAGTACGAAGACATCAACGCCCAGTTCGCCGAACCCATGGACGACGACGCCATGAACGCCCTGATCGAGCGGCAGGCCACCGTAGCCGAACAACTCGACGCGGTCGGAGCTTGGGATTTGGACAGTCGGCTGGATATGGCCATGGACGCGCTGCGTTGTCCACCCGAAGACCAAGAGGTCTCTACGCTTTCGGGCGGCGAGCGGCGGCGGGTGGCTCTGTGCCGGTTGTTGCTCCGCCAGCCGGATATTCTGCTCCTCGACGAGCCGACCAACCACCTCGACGCCGAGACCGTGGCGTGGCTAGAGGGGCATTTGCATCAGTACCAGGGGACGGTGATCGCCGTCACCCACGACCGGTATTTTCTCGACAATGTGGCGGGCTGGATTCTGGAGCTGGATCAGGGACGCGGTGTGCCGTGGAAGGGGAACTACTCGTCGTGGTTAGAGCAGAAAAAGGAGCGCCTGCGCCTAGAAGAAAAGAGCGAGAGCGAAAGACAGCGGACGCTGGAGCGCGAGCTGGAGTGGATCCGCATGACGCCGAGGGCCAAACAGCAGAAGAACAAGGCGAGGATCAGGGCCTACGAGGAATTGCTAAACCAAGATCGAGTGCAGCGGAACGAGGAGGTACAGCTCTACATTCCGCCGGGACCGCGGCTAGGCGATATCGCCATCGAGGCTAAAGGCGTGAGCAAGCGCTACGGCGACCGCATCATCTTCGAGAACATGGATTTCGCGCTGCCCTCGGGCGGGATCGTCGGAGTCATCGGCCCCAACGGCGCGGGCAAGACAACCCTGTTCCGGCTGATTACCGGCCAGGAGACCGCCGACAGCGGCCAGCTCCGCATCGGCGAGACCGTGCAACTCGGGTATGTCGATCAGAGCCGAGAGACCCTTGTGGGAGAAAACACGGTCTGGCAGGAGGTCTCGGGCGGCGAGGAAGAGCTTGAGCTAGGCGAGCGCAAGGTAAATTCACGGGCGTACCTCGCGCGCTTCAACTTCCTTGGTGCCGACCAGCAGCAGAAGGTTGGGACGCTCTCGGGCGGACAGCGCAATCGAGTCCATCTGGCCAAGGTGCTCAAGGAGCAAGCCAACGTATTCCTGCTCGACGAGCCGACCAA
>JAJEEZ010000419.1:0-4603 GCA_022820705.1 Candidatus Latescibacterota bacterium
CCAGCCGTCTGCTTCCAACTGCTCACGGGTGCGGAAGAGGCCGGAGTCGTTGGACATGTGGAACATACTCTGGAACTTCACGCCCCAAGGGTTTACCTCCGGCTCTGTACCGTTGGCCTCTTTCCACAGCACACCGGCACGGCGGTACATCTTGCGGGCTATTTCCATGTCGCGCCGAGTGCGGAAGATGGGACAGGTGCGGGTGTTGGGATTGAACAGGGCGAAATCCTCGGCGGACAGAGTGAATCGCCGCGCCGGGTCGCGGAGCTGCTCGGCTTGGTATAGGAAGAAGGCGAACTCGGCCTGTGGAGTGGGGTGGTCCGCGCCGCTGAGGGTGAGCAGGCAGAATTTGATGCGGCTGTCTATGCTTGGGAAAACCTTTTCCCGGTTCTCGAAGTCGTAAAGGCTGACGAGCCGCTCGCTGGAGACAATTTCGTCGAAAAACGCTTTGGTCGAATTGTCCGTAGCAATACCGGTTGGCACAATCAGGCCCGCTCTCCCTTGCGGGCCGATCAACTCAAAGACCAACTCGGCAAATACCGCATACGTGTTGACATCTCCGACACCGGCAAGCGGGAATCTATCCCCAGTTCGGACAAACTGACTTGTGGCCTCGGCTTGCCGTTGTGCGATTTGGAACTCGGCAAAAAGGGCCTTTTCTGCCGGCAGGGCGTCCTCGCGGACTAGTTGCTTGATGAGCCGGTCGCGGGCGGCCTTGTTCGGAGCATTGGCGATGTCCGGCGACCGCGATTCAAAAAACTCCTGCTCCTGCAACTTGATGCGTTCCCACGGCGGATTGCCCAGCACCACGTCAAACCCCCCATCCTGCATGATTTCGGCAAAGGCGAGATGCCAGTGGAAGAAGCAGTGCTGATCGGCTAAGCTGTCAACGGCATCACGGACGTCGGGCCGCATGACCAAACCAGCGTCGAGGCGATTGAAATCCTCGATGAGCGGCACCGCGTCCATGCTGCCCTCCGTCTTTTTCGCAAAATACGCCCCGACAAACAAATTCGCACGCAGTTCCTCTTGGGTGCGATCTTCATGGACACGCATGGCTTCATACGCGGTGCGCTTGCGCTCTATATCCTCAATCGTTTCCTCGGGCATGGCATCGAGGTCTAGGGTAGCCACCGCCACTTCCAACAGGCTGTCTTTGTCGAACAGATCGCCCTGCACCGTGTCGCCCGCTTGGCGATTGCGCTTTTTGAGCTCGGTGCAGACGGCCTTGTCATCGCCGGTTAAGAGCTTGTACGCCTCGGCCGGAATGCCGTTTGCCATGCTCTCCGGGTCGAGAACGCCGACGAGGCTGTCGCCGTGCAGGATGTGCGCATCGAGAAAGGTCAGCGGCCTGCCCGGTTCCACGGTTTCGATCCACAGGGCGGTCTTGCACAACTCGACCGCCAGCGGATTGCGGTCCACGCCGTAGATGCAGTGCTGCACCACGGCCCGCAGGGCCTGTTGATGGGCGGCCTCGCCGCTAGCTTCGCCGCTAGAAGATTCGTAGCGGGCAATTTCGGCGGCCATGCGCCGCGCCGCAGCCAAGAGGAAATGCCCCGAGCCGCACGCCGGATCGACGATCCTCAAGGCGAGAATCGCTTCGCGCGGGTTTTCAGGATGATCGGCAACCGCTTGGGCGAGGACAGGCTCCAGAGTCGATTTGACCAACTCGTTCACCAGGGCCGCAGGCGTGTAGTACGAGCCCGTTAGCTTGCGCTCGGAGCCTCTGCTCTTTTCGCTGCTGAGGCCATCGCTAACAAAGCCAAAACCCCAAGGTGCAGCACTCACGTCCACCACGGGCTGAAGCTCCAAGAGGCTTTCGTACACCGAACCGAGCTCTTCAGTGCCCATATCCCGGTAGTTGACGCGGGCGAGAGCCTCATCGGTGCGGAAGAAAGCGAGATTTCGCACCGCCTCCAAAAGCCGCTCATTGGCAATGGTGGCCCCTTCCAAATCCGGGCACTGATCCGAGCGGAACAAGCCCCCTAAAGCCGACAAGCCCAAAGCAGGCATCCCCCCTTGGGCGAGCACACCGAAGGTAATCCGCAGGCCCTCATAGAGATCGTGGTGGTGGTCGTAATGGCGTCGGCGCAGGGCGCGTTCGCGCAACTGAGCAAGGGAGTACCCCTCGGCAAACAGGGCGCGCTGTTGGTTGGTGACCCCCGGTGTATGCAGCAGATCGCGCTCTTCGGCCCTAAAGAGAAAGAGCAGGCGGTAAATGAACCTGAGTAACTGCTGAAAATAGCCCTCGGGCGAGAGCTTGCCCTCGTCGAGGGCGGCGCGCAACGCAGCGTTGTCCGGGTGCTGTAGAAAACCATTGCCAAGCTGCCGCAGGGCTTCGGTGACGCCATCGCGGAGATTCTCTAAGGCGCGTTCACCAGTCTGATGAGCTTGGGCGCGCCAGCTTTCGATAATGCAACTAGACGGCTTGCCATTGGTTGGCTGCAAACGGCTGGCATGGACGGTGAGCCAGAGGGCCGCAAAATCCGCATAGAGTGCCTCCGCAAACATGAGGTCCAAGTCGGCCTCAATGCAGGCGGGCCGCGTCAGGCTGGAGTTGTCGCGCAGGAGGCGCAGTTTCGAGCCATTGGCAATGATCCCCCACAAAGAAGCGTCCTCGGCGTTGAGATACTCTTGCATCAATCCGTGCGGAGTTTGCCGGCGTCCTTCGTCCCCAAAACGCGAATCGGCCTTGTCGAGTTCAAAGTCGCGCGTGGTCAATAGAAATGGTACCTGCTCACTACAGGCGCGGTGGGTTAGCTCAAAACGGCGCTCGCCCAGCGCGACGCTCTTAGACGCAGTCAGATCGTCATAGCCGAAGATGTCGCGCAACAAAGGTACAAGCCATTCGCCCACGCCGACCTGATCTGCGCTGAGTTCGCGACGAGGACGGCGTTCGGAATAACTGGTGTACAGATCGTTGGCGATGCGCCAGTAGCGGGCCAGTTCCTCCTTGAGCACGAGGGACTTAGAGAGGCTGTAGGCAGTGACGGTCTGTCTGGGTGCTTCCAGTGCAGCGATGGTCTGGAGAAACTCAGGAGGCAAAATGCCGCCTTCGATTCTGAGTGCGGTAAATCCGTGATCTTTTCGCGTCCGCGCCATGTTTATCTCTTGTCGTTTGTTTTTCCGCACTCGTTTCGACGGGGTTCAGCATTGGGTTAAATAAGACCTCAATAGACCCTTAATAGCCCCCTAATAAGACGCGCATAAGACGCGCATAAGACGTTAAACGTTTTATGCGTCGAACTCGGCAAACAATCCTATCGGCTTCGAACCCTGTTCCATCGCGCCACCTGACCGCGGCCCATGGATACGACCAGCCCCCGTTTCTTCAATACCGCCAAAGCCCATCGTACCTGCCGTTCACTGGCTTCCGGTTCCAACCGAGCGCGAATCTCGCGCAGCGCCAGACCGTCGTTTGCGTGATCCAGCAGGGCAAGAATTGCTTGTTGCTGTCTGGTCAGGCCTCTTTCGTCTTTCTCGGATGGTACGTAGTGGCCGTGTCGGAAGCGTATGGTCACACACCCACCGGCATCCTCGATTTCGGGACGCGGCAGCCCGGCGGCAGTCGTCAGTTCCGCCATCTTGAGCGTCCCGCGCCCCCATTCTTCAATAATACCTCGGCGATAAAAAGTGCGAGCAATCAACGGGTTCCAAGGCAGCGATTCGTGCGGCGCGAGCAGCTTCTCTGGGGTCAACCCAAAATGCAGCGTACCAGAAGAAGTCACCTCCAAGCGATCGTCGTACACGGCCACGCCTACAGAACCACCGCCGATCGCGTAATCGCGATGGCACAGAGCGTTCGCCAGCGACTCGCGCACTGCGAGGGGCGGATAGAGTGGTTCGTCGATTCGCTCAAAGCGATCCGCTTCAAAGCGTCCGGCGATGGGCAAAGTATCGCGCAGAAAGCGTTCCGCACTCGCCAAGAGCACGAAGGCATTGCCGTGGAACTGTCGATTGTCGAGAAACTCCGTGCGGTCGAGGCCCCGGAAGCGAGCGACGCGGAGTAAACACTGCGGCATTTCAAATTCGAGGCACTCGACACTACCGAATAGTACTGCCGCCGCACGCAACAAGACCCCGTGCCGAAAAAGCCCCAAGCCGCGCAATAACTCGGTCGGATCCCTAGTCCCTGGATCTTCTAATCGGCCGCGCCGGATCGCCTCGGCTACCGTGCGTCGAATCTCTCCCACATCGAGGTCTTCGACTGACCACCCAATGGCCGGCTGATTCTCCCAACGTTGCTCGCTGTGCATGCGCTCAAAGAGCATCCGATTGTACTCATCGGCCGACATTGCCACGGTGGTGTTGCCAATCCGGCAATAGGCCACACCCCGGTAAACGTACGGCCTCGCAGGCCCCTGAGTTGCGCTGATCACAATCACCTCGCGATCTCCCGCTATGGGAACTCGTTCGACGAGTGGGAAGACCGGCGGATCAATCTCTTGAATCTCGGCACTCACCTCCTCAATCGTCCGCTCGCTCACCTGCTGGCCAACCACTTTTCCCGTCGGCGCAACACCAAACAGAACGTGCCCGCCGTGTTGATTGAGCATAGCACACACAGATCTGAGGGCTTCTCGGCGCGTCCCGGTCGTGCTCT
>JAJEEZ010000614.1:0-3670 GCA_022820705.1 Candidatus Latescibacterota bacterium
GTGCTAGCCGAGGATCGGCCGGGCGTTATCGCCGAGATCTGGCAGGCGCTGGGGGCGCAAGGGGTAAACATCAACGATATTGAGGTAATGAAGGTGCGCGAAGGCGAGGGAGGGACGCTGCGGCTGGGATTTGACAGCGCAGAAAATGCGGAAAACGCACTGGGAATTTTGACTAGGCTCGGGTATGTGGCGCGGAGACCCTAGGCGATGGCAGCAATAGTAAGCCCAGTCAAGAAAATTGTGGGGCAGGTCTCGGTGCCCGGAGAGCGGGAGCCAGCCGAGCGCGCGCTCGTGTTGGCCGCATTGAGCGAGGGGAAGAGCACTGTCCGCCACGTACCCGTTGCCGCTGACGGGGTGGTCGCTCTGTTGCGCGAGCTAGGTGTTGACATTAGCAAGCGCACAGGTACTCATGTGGTGCGCGGGGTTGGGTTGCGGGGGTTTCAGGAGGCAGCGAGACCGCTCGACCTAGAGGGGTTGGGCGATACCGCGCTGTTGTTGCTTCCTCTGCTCGCCGGGCAAACGTTTCGCTCGCAGGTGAAGTTGGGCGCGGAAGCGGAGCGGTGTCGGCCCTTGCTCAACCTGCTGGCCCAGCTTGGGTTTGCCGTCGAACAGGAGCGCGCGGACACTTTTGTAACTGGGGGGCAGCAGGCCAAAGGGTTCGTCCTCTCCGAGGCTCCGCCGACCGACGCCCTAGCGCTGGGCGCGATGGTGGCCGCACTCTTTGCCGAGGGGACGACCGCGCTGAAAGTCGGCAGCCGCGTGGAGCGCTTATTGCGCGAGCGCGGGGTCGCCGTCGAGCGGCGCAAACTGCTGTCGATAGAGGGTGGGCAGGCGCTACGGGGCGTTGACGTAGAGGTGCCTGGGCAGCTCGCGTTGGCGTATCCGCTCATGGGGGCTGCGCTGTGCCGCAAGGGGTCGGAGCTGACCATCAAGCGCGTGGTTATTCGTCCTGGGCAGCGGGCGTTTTTGGATTTGCTGCGGCAGATTGGGGCGGAGATTACTGCGGAAGACCTTGGGGAAAGCGAGTTCGATTTACATGTGAGCGCCAGCCAGTTGAAGGCTACGCGCGTGGCCGAGTCGCGGGCCGCTAAAGTCGCCGACCAGATCGCGTTGCTAGCAGTCTTGGCGACCCAGGTGACGGGGACGACGGTTATCCGCGACATCGAAGACATGCTGCATGTGGAGCATTTGTGCGCTGCGTTGCGCTCGCTCGATGCGCGGATTGGCCAGTTTCCCGAGGGGCTCGTCATCAAAGGCGGCTTCCTGCTCCAGGGCGGCCAGCTCGACAGTCAGGGCGATCCCGGTTTAACTATGGCTTTTGCCGTGGCCGGGCTGTTGGCCGAGGGGGAGTTGGCCATCCAAGGCAGCGATTGCTTGACGCCCATCTGGCCCGATTTTTTTAAGACCGTACAATCTATTGGAGGAGATTAAATATGAGAGGAATTTTTCGGCTTTTTGTGTGCTCGGCTGTGATGCTGTGTGGCGGCCTACTCGCCATCCGCTTGCTCTACAACGTATCGTGGCGCGAGTCCTTTGAGATTGCCAACTGCTTTATTGAGGATTTGTTGGGGTGATTTCCGGGACGACGCGGGTGCTCGGCGTCATCGGCGACCCGGTCGCACACACGGCGTCGCCGGCCATGCACAATGCCGCGCTTAGGGCGCTGAATCTCGATTATGTGTACGCGGCGTTTCGCGTCGCTCCCACAGCCTTGTCTCAAGCGCTCGCCGGAATGCGTGCTTTTGGCATGGTTGGGCTGAATGTAACGGTGCCGCACAAGCAGGCCGTCATGGCGCATCTGGACGAGATTTCCGCCGAGGCCCAGAGCATTGGCGCGGTCAATACCATTGCCAACCGCGATGGTCGGCTCGTGGGGTACAACACCGACGCCTTTGGCATCGTGCAGAGCCTCAAGGCTGATGGTGGTTTGGACCCGCTGCCGCCCAAGGTCGCGCTCCTCGGGGCGGGTGGTGCGGCGCGGGCCGTGCTCTACGCGCTGCTGGCGCGGGATGAGGTGGAGGAGGTGCTGTTGCTCAACCGCACGGTGGAAAAGGCCGCAGTCCTCGCTGGTGATCTCGACAGCGAGAGCAAGGTGCGGGTCGGGTCGCTGACGGAGACTGGGCCGATTGGGGACGCTGGTTTGCTCATCAACGCCACGGCGCTGGGGATGCACCCCCGCGACGACGTTTCGCCGCTGGCGGACCCATCGTGTCTGCACGAGCACATGCTGGTCGCCGACATTGTGTACAACCCGCTGGAGACCGTGCTCATGCGGCAAGCCACAGCCGCTGGTGCGCCGACGATCAACGGCTTGGGTATGCTCGCTTGGCAGGGTGCGCGTTCGTTTGAGATATGGACGGGTGTCGAGCCGCCGGTCGAGGCGATGATTGCGGCCGCACTGGAGCATTTTCCTGCTTAGGCCGCTGGGAATAAAGACCAACAACTTATAGATAGCGCATGATAACCGAATCATTAGAAACGCGCATTAGCGCGGCGCTGGCCCGAGCGGGCGCACCTGTGGATTCACCGGCTCTCGTCGGCCCGGCGACCCGCCCGGAGTTTGGCGACTATCAGGCCAATGGCGTGATGGCCGCGGCCAAGAAACTGAAGACCAATCCCCGTGCGCTCGCCGCTCAGGTCGTGGAGGAACTGAATCTGGAGGATATGGCCGCGTCCGTAGATATTGCCGGACCGGGCTTTATCAATATCCAGCTTAAGGGCGAGTGGCTGGCCGCGCAGTTGGGGAACGTGCTGGGCGACCCGCGACTCGGCGTGCCCAAGGACGCGCCGCAAAAGGTCGTACTCGACTACTCGCATCCCAACTTGGCCAAGGAAATGCACATCGGCCATCTGCGCAGCACGGTCATTGGCGACGCCATCGCCCGCGTCCTCGAATTTTCGGGCCACGAGGTCGTGCGCCACAATCACGTGGGCGACTGGGGGACGCAGTTTGGGATGCTCATCGCCCACTTGGACGAGATTGCGGATCCAGTCACGGAATTGGCCGATCTAGAAGTATTCTACCAATCGGCGAGGCAACGCTTTGACCAAGATGAAGCCTTCGCCGATCTGTCGCGGGAATACGTGGTCAAGCTGCAAGGCGGCGACCCGCACGTGCTGGGGATGTGGCAGCAGTTCATCGACGAATCGCTCGCCCACGGCCAGCGCATATACGACGCGCTAGGAGTCGGCCTCAAGCCCGAAGACGTGCAGGGAGAGAGCGCGTACAACGACGAGTTGCCCCGCGTGGTCGAGGATTTGCGGAACAAGAGTTTGCTCGTAGAATCCAACGGCGCGCAGTGCGTCTTTTTGGAGGAATTCAAAAACAAGGACGGCCAGATCACGCCGGTGATCGTGCAGAAGTCGGACGGCGGCTATCTCTATGCGACGAGCGACCTCGCGGCCGTGCGCTATCGGGCTGGTGCGCTCGCTGCCGACCGCATCCTCTACATCGTGGATGCGCGTCAGTCGCTTCACTTGCAGCAGGTCTTTGCGGTGGCGCGGGCGGCTGGGTACGCGCCCGAGACGACCGCTTTGGAGCACCACGAGTTTGGCGCGATTTTAGGCGCGGATAACCGGCCGTTCAAGACGCGAACTGGTGGCGTGGTCAAGCTGATGGATGTGTTGGAGGAAGGCGTGGCGCGGGCTTTTGCCCAAGTGAGCGAGAAGA
>JAJEEZ010000643.1:0-13236 GCA_022820705.1 Candidatus Latescibacterota bacterium
CCTTCTCGATTTGGTCCCGATCCGAGGCAATGGCGTCGCGGAAGGGGTACTGGATGCGGCCGATCTCGTTGATGGCCGTTTGGATTTCCTCTTTGAGCCGTTGATCGAGGTCGGCGTCGGCTTGGCGGATGAACTCGTCCAAGCCCGGGCCGGTGCCCGCGTAGTCGCCCGTATAGACGTGCAGGACGCTGCGGAGGTTGTTCTGGAAGTCGGCGATAGAATTGAAGCTAAATTGGGATTCGACGATGCGGGTATCTTGCTCGACGAAGGGGTCGGCGATTTTGCCATTGGCCACCTCGTCGCAGATGCCGATCATGCCGCCGACCATTTCTTGGACTGCCGACTGGGAGGACGGATACGCGTCGCTGCCATTGCCGGCATTGCGGACCTTTTGGCCAAAGTTGCCGCCGGAGGAGATCCAACTCGTGTGCAGGGCCTCGGTAGTGGCCTTTAGATCTTGGGTCGTGGCGATCAGATAGGCGAACTCGCGCTCGGTGAAATCGGCCGCGGTCTTGCTGCCTCCTTCGTCAAAGAGCAGGTACTCGATGGTGTGGAAGCCCTTGAGGGTTCCGTCCAGACTGTTCACGTACGCGGTCGTCAAGTCGTTGTCGCTGGCCAATACTCCGTCCAAATCCGTGCGGTTGACCGGCCAACTGTCGAGCGCTGGATCGTAGCCGTTGAAATCTACTGGCCCAAAGAGAAATCCCTCACTGGCTTCCCAGGGGATGCGCGTGGCCACCCAAGCGTTGCGGGCAGCACTGAGGTTTTCAGGCGTGGAATCGTCGCGCAGCGCCTCGACTGCGGCGAGCAGTTCGCCGGCCCGCTCGTCCAAGTCCGCGTACGTGGCAATGACGACGTTGTCGGTGAAGTTGCCCAAGATGGGCCCAAAGTCGAACTCGGCTTCGGCTGGCCCGGTGGGTGCGTCGCTGTCGTCGCCGCAGACAGCAATGAGCAACAGGCTGCAAGCGGCTAGTCCGACCCCCAATCGCAAGAATATGGCTTTCATAAGGGTAGCTCCCTTTCGTCAGGATTGAAACTTAGCGCACAGGCGACTTCTACCCGTGCCCGGTTTCACAATGAATGTTTTTTTAAAATTGAAATCCCAGTCCCAAGCTCAGGGTGTTTTCAGGGTTAAAGTGGGCGGCACCCAGCCGCCGCATGGCGTAATCGGCTTTGAGTACCACGGTTTCTTCCATGTTGTAGTTCGCACCTAGGGTATAGACCCGGCGCGCAAAGCGTGGATTGTCAAAGGTCTCGTCTGGGACCGCGGCCATGCTGTCGTACGCGTCCAAGCGGATGAACAGGTCCAAGCGGTTGGGTGAAGAAACGGCCAACCAAGGCAGGACGTCGTAGCCGACCTCGGCGAAGGCCGCATACGCCTCTCGGGCCACTGGCGAGCGCAAGACGTCGAGATTGTTCGATAGGGTGCGGTTGCGGGCGCTGACGAGGGCGGCATTTTGCAGATGCCCATAGAGGTATAGCCCGCGCGCGCGGACCCGCCCCCAGTCGAAGCTGCCGTGCACATCGACAATGGAAACGTGCGCGTCAATTCCTTCCATATCGGGCTTGGGGCGGTTGTCGGCGCTGTCGCCGCGATAGCCGGAAATACCCAGCACACAGTGCGGCGCGAACTGATAATCGAGGCGGGCGACCCAAGCCATATTAGTCGCCTGAATCGTCTCAAAGCGCTTTTGATGGCCGCCGACGATCCAGTTTTGCGAGCTGAAACCGGTCGCGTCTAGGCCGTTGATTAGCTGGAGCTGGTAGAGAAAGTTCCGGTAGGCCCCGGAGACCTCCACGCCGGTCTCGTGCCAGAGGGCCGGGATGATGGAAGTCTCGGCTTCCGAGCGTCGGGAGCCAAAGAAATCGGCGGGATGGAAGCGATGGCTCAAGTGGCCCACAGCGACGTAGAAATGCCCCAAGCGGACGCGGAAGGCATCGCTGAATTTCCGCTCGACGGCCAGCTCCTCGACGATGACTTCGCCGCCTTTTTCGATTTCCTGCTCAAACTCGCCGAATTCCTCAAACTCCAATTCCAGCGCAGCACCAGCCCCGCCGTGCTCAAATTCTACCTCGGCTTCCAACTCGGTATTTTTGAGCAACTCGACTTCCAGTTCGAGCGCGAGGCGGGTGATGTCGATGATGGCGCGGCTGTCCGGCGGAGAACCGTGGGGCCCGCTTTTCTGGTCAGGGCCGAAATCGAAGTGGGAATAGAGCATCTCGCCGTAGCCTTCTAGATGAAAGGATGGCTTTGCGGAAGCGTTTGCGTCCTGCACGGATAGGAAAGCGAGAAGGATAAGTAGCTGAAAAATAGGGAGATAAGGTCTGTTAGGTGCGCGTCGCATGGATTGAATAAAGAATCGTAATATCGCTATTACAAATTTTCTGTTAATAAAACCAAAGTTTTCTTTGATAATCTTTTGTTTTATATGCCAAACAAAAGTATAGATAGTATTTTTATCTGTCAAGGACATTATTTGATGATGTTACGTGGTAGGGGGCGGTTTGAAACCGCCCCCTACTGCGCCGTATATTTAATGAATTTGGAGAATCTATGGGATTTGCAGAAACATTCGCCGACTCGCTAAAAGAGATGCCCCCCGCGCCGATGGGAGAGTCCCTACGGCCGCTGTGGCAAGAGGCCCTCGCGCAGATCGAGGCCGAGCACCAAGCCGGGGCTGGCGGGCAGACCGTGGCCCGGCGGATCGCCGAGGCTATGGACGCCGTAGTGCTGTCCATCTACCACAGCGCCATGCCCCAGACGGTTGGCCCCCACGCACTGGTGGCGCTGGGCGGGTACGGCCGCTGCGAAATGGCACCGCACTCGGACGTTGACTTACTCTTCCTGTTCGCCAAAAGCCAAGACAAAGTGCCCGAAGTGGTCGCTGGTGTGTTCAATCCGCTGTGGGACTTGGGGTTTGAGGTGGGGCACAGCAGTCGCACGTTGGACGATGTGGTCAGGGCGGTGCGCGAAGATCTGGAATCGCGCACCGCGATGATGGACGGTCGCCTGCTGGCCGGCGACGCCGCGCTTTTCGCCCAGTTCCAAAAGCGGCTCTACAAGCGCGTGCCCAAGCGCACGGTCGTCGAGCTGAATCGGCTGCGTCAGCAGCAGCGCGAAGCGCGGCAATCCGTTCAGCTTTTAGAGCCGAATGTCAAGGAGAGCCCTGGGGGCTTGCGCGAGATACAGATGTTCGAGTGGGCGCTCAAGGCCAAGGTCAAAGCGCCCGAGTACGGCGATTTGTACGCGCAGTATCTCGATGGCGGCAGCAAGAGCCTCGCCCACAGCCGAGCCTTTCTCTGGCGGGTGCGGCACGCGCTCCACTTTGCCGTGGGCCGCAAGCGCGATGTGCTAGAGCACGATCTCAAGCCGCAGATCGCGGCCGCCTTGGGCTATGAAGACCAAGACCAAGAGCTGGCGGTCGAATGTTTTATGCGCGAGTACTACCTACATGCGCGCACTGTGCACCAGCTAGTAGAACGCGCCTTCCAGCAATTGACGCGCAAGCCGCGCAACAGCAGCCGCAGTATGTATCTAGAGCGCGGGGTGGCCGCGATAGAAGGAGAGATCGTCCTCGCCGATGGCGAGGCGTACTTTGCCGCCGATCCTCTGCGCCTGTTAAAAATTTTCCTCACGGCTCAGACCAAGAACTTGAAACTGAGCGATCAAGCGCAGAGCGCAGTGCGCGCCAGTCTGCCGCTGATCAACGACGGCTTCAGACGCCAGCCTGAAGCCCGCGACTTATTCCTCAGGATACTCAAGCGCAAATACCACACGGCGCGCACGCTCCGGCGCATGCACGACTTGGGCGTCTTAGGCGCGTACTTGCCCGAGTTTGAGCGGCTGACCTGCTTGGTCCAATACGACATTTACCACATCTACACGGTCGATGAGCACACGCTGGTCGCGCTGGAAAATTTGGAAGCTCTTGGGCAACAGGAGGGAGCCATGTCGGCGATCCTCGCCCAATGCACGCGCCGCGATTTGCTGTTCTTCGCCGTGCTCTTGCACGACGTGGGCAAGTGGAAGCGCGACGACCACATCGCGCGCGGCATTGAGATGACTGAGGAGTTGAGCGAGCGGATGGGGCTGTCTCCAGAGGAGCGGTCCATGCTGTGCTTCCTCGTGGAGCACCACCAAGACATGGTGCTAATTTCTAGGCGGCGCAATCTCGACGACTACGAGATGATCGCCGAGTTTGCCGGGCTGTTCGCCAATGCGGAATGGCTGCGCGCGCTCTACTTGGTCTCATACGCCGACCTGTCGGCGGTTGCGCCCGACGCGTGGACCGACTGGCAAGGGGCCTTGCTGTGGGAATTGTACTACAAGACGGCCGAGCAACTGCACTCGGACCGGGAGGCCCTAGAGGCCAAACAGCGCGCGCGCCAGAAACTCGACGAGCACCTCGATCACATCGAGGGCCACTGGCCGGCCCAACGCGTCGTCCAGTTCCAAGAGCACATCGATCAGCTACCCCCCAGCTATTTGGTGGCTTACAACCGCGCGCAGATCAGGGTACATCTGGAGATGATCGCCCGCCTGAGCCGGGAACAGCCTTTTGTCTTGGAATTTATCGAGCACGAAGGGCACACGGAGGTCGTCGTCTGCACCCGCGACCAGCGCCAACTCATGGCCAAGATCTGCGGTGCCTTGGCCGTCAACGACATCAATATCCTCCGTGCGGATGTCAACACCCGCGCCGACGATGTGGTGCTCGACATTTTCCAAGTGACCAACATCGACGGCAGTCCGGTGCTGCCCGACTGGAAGAAGGAACGCATGCGCGAGCGGGTGGCTGAGGTTATTTCGCTGCGACTGAAGGCCCGCGACTTGATAGCGAGGTACAGCAGCAGTTGGGATCGCCGCCGCCGGCAGCGGCAGTACGACCAGCCGCCGCGCATTGCGTTTGACAATCACATTTCGGCCCGCTACACGGTCGTCGATATCGAAGCCCAAGACAAGGTGGGACTGCTGTACAGAATCGCGTACCTGCTGGACGAGCTGGATCTCGACATTCACCGCGCCATTATCAACACGGTGGCGGCGCGGGCGCAAGATTCCTTCTACATCATCGATGCCGAGGGGCAGAAGATCGCTAGCCCCGAGGAACTCGACCGGATACAGCAGTACCTGCTCGACGGGCTGGCGTCTTAGACCTGTAAACTCATAAAGGAAAATAATGTCAGAGCATCCCAAGCCAACCTGCAAAGTGATTCGCAGCCGAGGAACCTACGAAGGGAAACAGGCACTCACCTATGTCTCAGGGATCGCCGCTGAGACCACCGGCTCGCAGGGGATTTGCATGCACCTGCTGAACTTGCCTCCTAAAGAACGGGCCAAAGCACACCTGCACGAAAACCACGAGACAGCTATTTATGTCATCAGCGGCCAAACTGGAATGTGGTATGGCGAGCGGCTGGAGGAGCATGAATCCGTCAACAGCGGTGACTTTGTTTACATCCCTGCTGGCGTCCCGCACCTTCCCTACAATCCCAGCGAGACGGAAACCTGTACTGCTGTGATCGCCCGGACGGACCCCAACGAGCAAGAGAGCGTTAAACTCTTACCGGAACTGGACGAGATACACAGCTAGACAAAGGCGTTGATGCACCCGTCACAAGGGAAGTGAGCGGTAAACAGCGGACTCAATCTCTTCCCCTACTTCGCCATGCTCAAAGAAGGTCAACTCGTCAAAGCCATTCCGAGAAAGCGGATATCCCCGCTGGCGTCCCGCACCTTCCCTACAATCCCAGCGAGACGGAAACCTGCACTGTTGTAATCGCTCGGACGGCCCCCCTGCGCGAAGAGGTAGAGTGATGCAGTCGTGCTATTTTTTGCATCACCGCATCAAGTATATTATCATTTGATGTATATAACAGGAGCATCCCATGAGAACGACACTCGATATCGACGACCCAGTCCTCCGGGAGTTGAAGCGGCTCCAAACCAAGGAAGGCAAGTCCTTGGGCCGGCTCGTATCCGACCTGCTGGCGCGTGCGCTGAAGGAGGACGCTGCTCCCACCCCTACTGCGCCTCCAGTCTGGATCGCAAAGCCGATGGGCGCACGCGTCAATCTCTCCGACAAGGAAGCCGTGCATCGCGCCTTAGACCGATGATCGCCCATGAGCTACTCCTTGGACGTCAACATCCTTCTCTATTCGTCGGACGCCTCCAGTCCGTTCCACGCGAAAGCCAAGAGCTTTCTAGAATCCTGCATGAGTCGGAGCGATGTGCTCTATCTGAGTTGGCCGACGATAATGAGTTACCTGCGCATTGCTACACATCCATCCATATTCGATGAGCCGCTGACGCCCGAAGAGGCCATGGCCAACGTGGAGACGCTGCTCAATCTGCCCAATTCTCGCTGTCTGGCCGAGGAAGATGGATTCTGGGAGACGTGGCGATCCGTGACCGGGGAGACATCTGTGCGCGGCAACTTGGTGCCGGATGCACACCTCGCCGCGCTGCTTCGCTTCCACGGGGTGCGTCGGCTGTACACGCACGACCGCGACTATCGGAGATTCGATTTCCTCGATGTACAGGATCCACTCGCTTGACGCTCGATGAACAAAAACTCAGAAGAATGGTACCCGTCACCGACAAACTCCTCGACCAGATGGTCCAGGCCATCGTCGCCGAGGTCGATCCCGAGCAGGTGATCCTTTTTGGCTCTCGTGCCCGCGGCGACGCACGGGAAGATTCGGATGTCGATCTGGTGGTGGTGGAGGCCGAGCCGTTTGGCCCGAAGCGAAGTCGCCGTCAGGAACTGGTCAGGCTCTACCACGCGCTGGTCGAATTTCCCGTTTCCGCCGACATCCTCGTCTATTCCCATGACGACGTCGACTACTGGCGCGACTCCCTCAACCACGTTCTGGCGCGGGCGCTACGAGAGGGAAAGGTGCTCTATGAGCGACGTTAAATGCGCGAGGATGCTGCTGGATGCGGCTGAGCGCGATGTCGCGGCTCTTCGGGCCATGTGCCATTCAGACGAAATTTCCGACGAGATTTTCGGCTTTCACGTGCAGCAGGCTGCCGAAAAGCTGTTCAAATCTTGGATCGCAGTGCTGGGCGAAGTGTATCCGCTGACCCACAATATCGAAAGATTGTTCAATCTCCTCGCCGACCAAGGCGTCAATGTGGAACCCTTCCGCAAGCTGATCGATTACACCCCGTACGTCCTTGAGTTTCGTTATACAGGCGTGGACTCAAGTACCGAAGCAATTGATCGCGAGGGTACGCTTGCGATAGTCGAAGCGTTGCTGGAGGAGGTCCGAGGGCGGCTGGCAGAGGTGGAGATAACTAGCGACACAAACGATGACGGCCAAGACCGCGACCCGGAATTTGGATTAGGAACGCCGGAAGTATAAGATGACTAATAGTGACAAAAACGTCGAAATCAACTTGCCCCTCGAAAATCTCATTGACACCCTCTGCAAACTGTCTCCTGATACTCTGAGGGAAGTCAAACAAAGGATTGAAAATCAACTCCAAGAACCTGATCGGTCTCAAGAGCCGTTGGATGACCTCCATGAAGACGATTTGTGGGGATTGAATTGGAGTCGCGAAAGTGCCGATGGCGTGGAGGCTCCGGCCTCGATGGAGGAAGTTCTCAGAATCACATCTAAGTTCAAAGGGTCCATGGCAAAGATCGTGCGTGAAGGACGCTTGAAATAACCGAGATCAATGCGTATACTGAGCGAATCCTAGCGCAAAAAAAACAACTTGCGCGTTAATTCCACTTCTTCGGATTGTTGGACATAGGAGCGCGGGTCATCTCAGCGGCCGAGAGGGGATTGAGCACCCGTGAGTGCCTCCATTGACCGCTGCACGCTTTCTTTTGGATACTCGACGTCGAACGGCAGGCAAATCAGTGTTAAGTCATCGAGAATTTGATATCGCAGTTTGTCTTTGTTCGTGAAGGTCTGTGATCGCGGATAGATCAGGGCTACGGCATCACAACCGTAGCCCTTACCGTAGGCATAAAGCTGGTACAGGTCGTCTTGGTCGATACCATGCTTCGGATGGTCGGCGAACGCGTTGATGTGCTTCCACTTGGCGTCGAGAATGAAGGCTACGTTTCCATGTTTCCTTTCCCGAAGGGAGATGTCCGGTTTCATCATGAACGCGGCTCGACCATCGATATTGGCTAAGGGCTTTTGCGGGCCTTGTGCAGCCACACAATAGGTCGTCTGGTGGCGTCGAAAACTGTGTGTGACGAAGTCCTCAAACACCTGCTCCATGGGGAACAGCAAGGACAGGTTCCGATGGGGTCCGGCGAAAGTCGTCAACCCATGCCCGAACAGGAACAGACGCACCCACTGCATCACCGGCCCGTAATGCTGCATGGAACGATCCACGTGGTGCCGCTGCCAGTCCGCGTGCGGGTTAGCCGTTTTTGGCACGTCGGCGAATGTCGTCATCAATTGGTGCAACAGTCGTCGGTTTTCTGTGTTTCGCACCAGAGGTATCAGCTTGGCCATAGCGCTGTGAATGAGCCGGTTGGCTGGTCTGTTGACGCTTAACTCGTCGTGCGAGACGTAGAATCGCGCATGATTGATCAAATTCTCGCGAATTTGCTCGTGAAAGAGGATACGTCCTCCCAAGTACGGCAGGTTCTCTTCTATCGGAATGTAGCGCCTAGCGAGACCGCCACGGGCGAGTTCGTTCAGGTTGACAAGGAACTGGCGAACGAAGACTTCAAGCATGGGGAATCGCCGCAGGGCATGGATGTCGCTCGCCCGTAGCACCTTCTCCCCAAAGCCTCGCCAACATCGAAGCATGGGCAAGAACAGGTGCTTGGTTTTTTCGTGATCGGGATCTGCTTCTCCCCCGAGGTCAATTTTCGGGAGGATCTCGATCACGGTGCCACGCTTTGTCGTGATGACGCCTACGTAGTTACTCGCCGTCAAGGTGCCGTTGGAATTTTGCTTAAATACACCTTGGAATGCCTTTAGCTCTTCCCACTCCTGTTCAGTTACAAAATCGAGTGGCTCGTACTCCCTGACTGTGTGGTGCCGAGCATCAGCGGTCACTTGTATCATCCGCGCTGCCAGCATTGTATATCTTCTTGTACTCCTCCGGGTCTCTCCATCCGTCGCCGGGTAGCCGCTCGTAAATCGTTCGATTTTCGTCCGCTTGTTCGAGGTCCAAAGACAGATTCGCAACATCTTTTTTAGTGACAAAATCGTTCTGGCCGAGAACGGCTCGTATCTTGGACCAATCGTCAAAGAAGTACTCCTGCAACAGCGGGAATATCTTGTTTTGGAAGGCGTACGACAGTTTCTCCATAGTGTCGACGTCCAACAGGTATGTGTGACCGATCTGACGTTCCCGGTCAAGCAGCGCCGTGATGCGTTCGTTCATGGCCTTGAGTATTTTCTGACAATCAACACCTTGCACATTTGTAGATATATCTTTGTGATCCGGCTCCGGCATCATCTCAACGAAGTCGAAGCGGCGGCGCAGCGCCGTGTCCAGTAATTGAATCGACCGATCCGCCGTATTCATCGTACCGATCAGGTAAAGGTTGTTTGGGACACCAAATGAATCCTTTGAGTAAGGTAGCGAGACTTTCGTTTCATCGTCTGCCCCAAGCCGCCGGGAGTCCTCGATCAGCGTTATGAGTTCTCCGAATATCTTGGCGATGTTACCTCGGTTGATCTCGTCGATAATCAGTACGAACGGTTTATCCTTTTCTTCTTTTGCAGCTTTAGCAATCCGCTTGAAAATACCGTCGTGCAACTCGTATCTGATTTGGCCGGTAGCCCCATCGTCCAATACTGGCCTGATACCCTCAATGAAGTCTTCATAGGCGAAGTTCTGGTGGAAGGTCACCATGGCGATCTGTCTAGAGTCTCGAAGCTCGCGGAACCTCTTGATGTTACGTTCTATCTCTTCCACGCTTTCACCGTCAATGATCGCCAAGGCGCGGGCGACCGTGTGGTAAGTCTTGCCGGTTCCTGGTGGGCCGTAGAGGATCTGGTTTAGGGAGTGTTTTACCGAATTAGGTGGAGTCCCCTTCTGACTGAGACGATAGGCGGAAAAGTTGATCTCGTACGGCTCAAGACCTCGGAAAGTGTCAGTGTCGCGGACTTGCTGTAGCCATTCTCGATAGGATTTCCAATTGAATTCGTTATCCGGTGGTAGATCGACAAAGATTTTCAGCGTGTCGTCGCAAGGGAGGAACTCTGACGAGTTGATAAGGAAGAGCGTCTGCGTCAGTTTCGCTTTACGAACGTCACGGAGTTCGAGTGCATCATCGAAATGTTTGGGGTCCACCGAGTCGAGCCCTCGCACGGCACTGCGGAACAAGTTCCAAAGCAACCGAGGGTCGCCGAGGAATAAAACTTTGAACGACGGCGTTGGGAATATGAACGCGTCCTTCGAATCGTACAACTCTGCCGGAAGCTGGCACTCCATGTTGAAAACTTCCTCGACACTCCGATATATTAGTTTCCTGTTCGCCAAGCTTCGGCGTTGTGCAAGGGTATAGAAGAATGAGAATGGATTGATGTTCTCGTCGCCGTGGTGTAGCAAAGGCGGTTCTTTCCCAGCGGCTTCCCAATCGATCTGCTTCGCACAGTCAATCAGAAATCCCTCGCCACCCTCAGAGATCTTGTTTGCAAGCTCCGAGAACCACTCAGTCCAATGGTAGATTTCGCGCATATCCTTACTCTTTCAAGATTGGAGTGTCTTTAACATCTGACGGTTTCAGGAGGAGTCAACTCATCTGCTGTGCTAATACGCCCGCGTCGTCCGCCCCAACTCCTCGGCCTCAATCCACTTCCGCAACACGGCACCAGAACGCGCTAGCAGCTCTCGATAAGGCCGCTCCAACGTCTTGTTTTTTGGATTTTTTCCCGACTGCCGTGGCACGGCGTTGAAGCGTCCCCGCGCCTCGACGATGTTGCGGCTCGGATTGTGCACGGCGATCGTCAATACCCGTGCGCTGTAGCCCTCTGGATCGGCCACCTGCATGGACCACACCGACTTGCTGCCCCGCCGGCAGTTGGAAATATAGGAGGCGACGCAGTGGTTCATCGCCCGTCCTTCGAGAGTGAGCTCCTTCTTGGAAGTCAACTCGCGGATGGTCCAACGCAGCCCGTCCTCTTTGTCGTCTTCCCACTCAAATTCCGAGATGCCCGACGATTCCCAACTCCCGCCGGGCTGGCGGTTATCGCGGGCTAAGCGCTCGTGCCATTCCTCGACTTGGCGCAGGAGTTTGACCGCGCCGCGTCCCTTCATGGTGTAGTTGGGTTGCGGCGGCTCGCCCTCCTCTGTGGGGACGAATTTTTGGTGATTTATATAATCGACGATTGGCCCCACCATGTCCGGGTCGAGCATGGGGTTTTCGACGAAGAAGAGGACTACGGTGCTCCAGAAGGATTCGTCGGCGAAATTGCGACCCAATTCCGTGGCTATTACTGCCTGCGCCAGCATCTCGCTGCCTCCTTGACCCATCACTTGCGCCCAGCGCAGGGCCTCGGTCGCCGTCAGGTCGCTCGGTGCCTCGGTGAAGACGTGTGCCATGCGCTTGGAGAGCACGAGCGGCAGGTCGGCCGTGCGGATGTTCTGCCCGCTGCCCACGTGGACGAACCATCCCTGCTGGCGTTGGGCCTCTTGGTCCCAGCCGCCGAACCACACCGAATCCAAGCAGGTCGGCACGTCGTAGCGGGCCAATAAGAATCGGACTAGCGCGGCGAATTGCCGCCGGGGATTGCGGCTGTCTGGCTTCCACTCGGACGGCGACTGCTGCCAAGCGCGGCTGTGTCGCGCCAACGCGCCGAGGGCCTCGACGAAGGTATTGCCGTCCACGCGTCCCAAGCGCTGGAAGGCTGGACGCGCGTCGAGCAGACTGGACGCACGCTTCTCTACGTGCAAGAGCAAATCCCGTAGCTGTGCCCGCTGGTCGCCGGCCAAGCCGGCAAAGGCCCGATGGATCAGGCGCAAGACTTCGGTGCGCAGCTCTTCCTCGGCGATGGCTCCGGCCCAGAGCTGGTGAATGATGTCTTTGGTGCGCCGACTGTGTTTGCGGCCCTTGCGCAGGGCTTGGGTACTCTGGATTTGCTGGTGGAGCTTGAGTTCCTTGCTGCGCTGGGCGTCGCTTTTGTGGACGGCGTCGCCGATCCCTTGTTGCCGACACCACGCTTGGTAGGCGGACACCCCGTCTAGCCCCAACCGCTCGACGTGTTGCCGCAGGGCGTCTTCGGCTTGGGCAGCCTGTTGGTCGCGCTGGTGCGCGGCGCGCTCTTGCCGTCGCTCTTGCCAAGTTTTGCTCAGAGCCGCGCTAAATCCGTGCTGGCGACACCAGACCTTATAGGCTTCAATGGCCTCTAGGCCCAGCGATGCCATGTGCGCGCCCAACTCGGCATTGGCGCGCGCGGTGGCACCCCGGCGACGGCTCTTTTTGCGCTTGGGTTGTTTAGACATTTTGCAAAATCCGTGCTAAGTGATCGGCGGGTGCGTTCCCGCCGCTGAGGATGCCGACGACCTTTTTGCCGGCCAAAGAGTCGCGAATTTTCAGGGCCGCGGCTAATGATGCAGCTCCAGCTCCTTCGGCGACTAGCTTGGCCTCTCGCGCCAACAGGCCGATGGCCGCGTCGATCTCTTCGTCACTGACGAGCTCGAAGCGATCGACGAGTTCCCACATCATGTGCGAGGTCATCGCAAAGGGCACGCGCGTGGCTAGCCCCTCGTGCCGCGTGGCCATGGGGGCCTCCACGTCGAGCCGCCGCTGTTGCCAAGCCCGGTGGCACACGGGAGCACTCTCGCTTTGCACGCCGATGATCTCGACCGATGGGTTTAGGTGGCGCGCGACGAGCGAGATGCCGCAGATGCCGCTGCCGCCGCCGACGGGCACGATCAGTGCTTCCGCATCGGGCAGGGCGGCAAAAATCTCCAAGCCCATGGTGCCCACGCCAGCGACTAGCAACGGCTAGTTGGCCGAGTGTACATAGCGGCAGCCCGTGCGGCGCGCTTCGCGCTCGACTTCTTCGCGCGCCTCGTCGAAATCGCGGCCAACGAGGCGGACTTCGGCACCGAGGGCGCGCATGGCCGCGACTTTGGCCGGGTTGCTGGCGCGCTCTGGGCCGTAGATGGTCACTGGCGTGTCAAAGAGCTGACCGGCGTACGCCAGCGATTGGCCGTGATTGCCGGTGCTAGCGCTGATGACGCCCCGCTGCCGCTCGGCAGGGGACAAACGCCCGATGAGGTTGACGCCGCCACGCACCTTAAAG
>JAJEEZ010000122.1:0-7227 GCA_022820705.1 Candidatus Latescibacterota bacterium
GACATGGAACGCGATCTCGACTTGCTGTCCCGCCGAGGAGTCGATGCAGTCTTTCACCCACAGACAGTGGAATTCTATCCCCCCGACTTCTCGACCTCCGTCGAGGTCGAAGAGCTAACCAAAGGTCTGTGCGGCCCCTTCCGCCCCGGTCACTTCCGCGGCGTCACCACCGTAGTGACCAAGCTGTTCACCGCCGTCAAACCACACCTAGCCGTCTTCGGCCAAAAAGACTACCAGCAGGCGACCGTCATCCGTCGCCTGGTGCGCGATTTGAACTTGGACTTGCGCGTCGAGGTCGCCCCCACCGTGCGTGAAGCAGACGGCTTGGCCATGAGCTCGCGCAACGTCCTCCTCAGCGCAGAAGAGCGACAGCGTGCATCAGCTCTCTACGAAGCGCTCATAATGGGCCGGAAAAAAATCGAACAGGGCGAACGCGACGCCAGCCAAATCATCGCCGAGATGCGGGCGCACCTTGAGCGCGCGCTCGACGCGTCCATTGACTACATTTCCATCGCACACCCGGACACGCTCGAAGAAATAACCCACATCGCCGGCCCGGTCGTCATCGCCCTCGCCGTGCGCCTGTCCAACGTCCGACTGATCGACAACATCATCGCCGCGCCGCTCGACCGTTAGTACGCACTTTCCTTAATGGAGGACAAACGAAATGGCTTCAAATATCGCCAAGGTGGACAAGCGATTCTTGTGCCCTGGACCGCAGCCAAACGGCATCCAAGCCGCCCCCGACGGCCTGTGGGTCATCGACCAAGTTGATCACAAAGTGTACAAGTTGGATTATGAAACCGGCGACACCTTGTTCGCAGCCCAGACCGATACGGTCCACTCCAGCGGCATTACCGTGGGGGACGGATACCTGTGGATCGCCTCTACCTATGAACTCAAGATCGCCAAACTAGACCTAGAAACCGGCCGCACCATCGCCAAATACGACTCGCCCGGTGCCGGCATCACAGCGCCTCGGGAGGGTATTGCAGGCGCGCGTACCACCGGCTCTCACGGCCTAGAATGGAAAGACGGCAAGCTATACGTGGCCACGCCGCCTTCCCAAATGGTCCACGTCATGAACCCCGACACTTGGGAAGAAGAACATCAATTTCGCACCCCTGGTTTTCGCAACCACGGCATCGCTTGGGGACCCGACGGCAGGCTGTGGGTGGCCGACACTTCGGCTGGCACCGTTAGCCTACTCGACACCAAGGACGGGCGCGTCTATGACGTCATTAGGGTAGCTGCCCCGGACGAGGTCCACGGCTTGACCGCGCACCAAGGCGTCTTGTGGTACTGCGACGCCCACACCCGCGACATTGGTACCCTCACATTGGAAGACTGAAACGCTAGACATTGTAGGTCGTCAGGCGCGTCGGTACGCGAATTCAAGAATTTTATAAGCCGTCGGTCCAATCTTCACCGGACCAACATCAACCGACGCGTCCGCGTTTCCCCGCCGACCTTCAACACAGCCCAATACGCCCCACTGGCCGCGCGCTCACCGCCCCAGCGCGCCAAGTGCTCCCCGGCCGCGAGCCGCTCCGCCACCAAAAGGGCCGCGCGCTGGCCCAAGGCATTATATATCGCCAATTCGACATCCGCTTCCCCTGCTAGGCGAAAGGGGAGATTCACCGCGCTGTTGGCCGGATTCGGATAAGCCGGTGCCAAGTCGCTGGTCCCGGCCTGCTCATCCGCCTGCATCGCTACGACCGTGGGCGTAAAATACCGAGCCGCGAGGGCAAACTCTCCACCCGTCGGCGAGGCCCTGCCGACGATGACCGCTGCGCTATCCACATTCGCGACCTGCACCTGCCCAGCGTTGTCCGCGCTAAGTTCCATCGCGATCAGCTCGCCGCGCTGGTCGCGCATGGCGTACACCCATACTGCATAGTCCCCTTCGTCCGCGCCAGCGAAATCAACGGCTATATCGCCCTCCGAGCGAATGATCACATTGGCCGCGCCCCATCGGCTGCCAACCTCGCCAGCCAGTTCCGCAAAAGGCACCTCGGGCGCTGAAACTGCGGCTGCGCGGCGACCGCGCAGAGCCTCGTACCCACCCGCGTAGTTAGCCGCGACCCACAACTGCCAAGCACCCGCGTAATCCTCGACCCAGTTTTGGTTCTTGAACGCGTCATCAATGCCCAAAATGCCGTTGCGCGGCTCGGCGACGATTTGGCGAATCAGCCCCGGGCCATAGCGCTCGGCCAAAAACGAGGCAAACAGATAGGTCTTGCCGTAACTCGCCGACTCAAATACCCAGTGCGTTAGATTGATACTAGGATCCGCGAGAAAACTCGGCACCATGCTCGGGTCAGCTTCGGGAAAACCCACCAGCTCCTCGGCGTACCCAGCAAGCCCTTCGTCAATCCATGCCTCCTCATCGGAATCGCGGCCCCAATGGATTAGGTGCTGGAATTCGTGTGCTAAGGTCGCATGGGCGAGATAGGCGCTGAAGGCCAGCTTGTTCGCGTCGAGATAGACCGTATCGCGTCGCAGTTCGGGCAGCAGTGTTTCATACACCTTATTGTCAAAATAGCCGACTATGTTGCCGGGAAGATCCAAAATCAGGATAAAGATGCGGGAATCGCCATCCTCATCAGCAGGCTCGCCAAAGGCATCGACCGCTATTTCAAATATCCCGCGCTCGGGATCGGCCGGAGTCGCCGCGTCAAAGAGCGCACCCAGCTTATCTACATCCGGCTGGGCTGCGATAATGTCCCACTGACTTTCTTCGACGAAGATATAGCAGTGCGTCCCCTTGTAGCGGCAGGTGGCCAACTTGAGCACGAATTCAGTCGGCACGTAAAAGGCGAGTTGGGTCCCTACTTCAATCGGGCCTGCTTCTTGCCTTGCGCCAACTACCTTGGGGGCTACAGCAGGAAAAGACGCGCGGTGCTGCTCGAGCCAGCGCGTCCCGCATATCCGCTCTTCGGCTGCGACCACCAGCGGCAACGATAGCATCCACACAGCCAAGACCACCCGTGGGAAAAAGCAGACCATCAGTAGAAATGCCGCACCAAGAAGAAAGCCGCTCCCCTAGGCCCCACCGCCACCTTGGGCGCAAAGCCGGTCTGAGCTTGCTCTGCGCTGGCCACTCGCGCCGCATGGATGGCGGCCACAAGGTGATTGACGACCACCAATCCCGTCATATAGAGCGCCTGCCGTTGCGCGTGCTGACTGGCATTGCGCAACTCGCGATAGCGCAGACGCGACTCGTCGTGGTCCCATTCCCAAAAGAAATCCGCTTCTACCGGATAGAGCGCGGCATCTGGGCCGTCTTCGTAGCGGGCGAACTGGTTGTGCTCCAACCGGCTCGCATAAAACCCCAAGTCATCGAAATACTCGTCCCCCTTACCCTCGGGCCGCGCGCCCGCGCGCTCGGCCGCATACGCCTCGTAGCGGTCGCGGCGCACCTGACCCAGCCACTCAAATCCCCAATAGCCGCCCCAAAGCGCCAACTCAGCGGCCAAGAAGCCACTGCCGCCACCTTGAGCGTACTTCTGCCCCCAACCGGGCACCAGCAAAGAGCGCCAAAACGCCCCTTGGGCCTTCCCGGCCTCAGCCACACCGGGCAGCAGTAAAATCAATGCGATCCAGCGCCACATAAGCTCAATCCAACGGCTTGTAAGCCACGAGCATGGGCACGCGCCCCCGCACCCACGGCTGCATGACCAACGCCAAGCGCATCCGCCGCCTCAGAGCCGCTTCGTCCGCCCCCGCAGCGCGCGCCCGCGCCACCCGCGCCGCGTCAATGGCGCTGAAAACGTGATTGATCAAAATGACCCCGCTTATAGTGGAAGCTCGCTTGAGAAAGCGATTGCTCTCATCGCGTTGATCTTCGTAGCGAAGCCGTCGCTCGGAATGGAAATTTTCAACGGAATCGACTTCAGTCGGCGCGGCGGCATTGCCGATACTACCATCGCGCCTTACGCGCTTCAGATCATCCCAACCGGCTACATATTGATCGTATTTGCCTATCAACTCGTAGTATTGCTGAATCTGGCTAGGCGCACATCCGCCAAAATCCGCATTCCCCGACTGCTGCATCGCCGGAATGTACACTTCGACGACCTCGCTACTGCAAGGCAACGCGTGTGTGATCGACGAATTGTTCGAGATCGTCGAGCCGCGCCAAGCTAGGTAGTTGAGCGGATCCCAGTGCTCGTCGGCCACCGCCCGGAACTCTTCCTCCAAATCGTTGCCCTTGCCCGTCCAAGCCGCCCACATACCCACCAGCGCGGCTTCGGCTCCGAAGAAAATCAACCCTCGCTTCTTCGATCCCGCATACCACTCGCCCAACCCCGGTACCAGCGCAGAAAGCAAAAACGCCCGCTTCGACGACTTGCCCTTGCGCTCCTGCGTTCGCAGGGTCGGCTCAGGATCAGCATCGCCTTCCACCGCCCGCAATCCCACCAAGAACGCCTGACCCTCCTCGCTCAAAATACTCGGCAATCCCTCGGCTCGGACGCCACCAGCAGTTAGCATCGCAACCACCAGCGCGATTCCTATCCTCGTCATGCTTACTCCTTTCCATTGCGGCAGCAGACAAAACGCGACCAGCTATTATACCCTAATCACCTTCACATTCGAGATGATTTCTCAATACATTCTTGACGTAGGCCGGCGTTTCTTCTCCAACTTTTTCTGCGGTCTCTTTCAATTGGTCATACTCGGTTACTTCCTCACCTACCCAAAGAATATCCAGTCTGCGCATCTCTCGCATTGCTACATGACTATAGGATTCTGGAAACGCCCAATAGCATGACCGGCAATTGCTGACTCCAAAGCGAGCTCCTGCTGAATTTGCGGTATTCTATCATGTCTCTGACCATCTTTCAAGCGCTCCACTAAAGCGGGCGAAATATACAGAGATTCGACAGTCTCGCTCTTGTCACCCAAGAGCGTGGCTTGGCTTGAGCGTCCGGCACTAATGTGCAAATGAGTGAGGGAAAGTGAACGGGGGAGTGGCTTGCCGTGACTTTTTTCGCCGGTTTTCCCGTCGTAGCTCGCCATATACGAAAGCCCTCGGTCATTCAGGATTTCGAGCGCGTCTGCAAACTCAGCATAGCTCAGCCCACTACAATACCTGTGATCTCTCGTAAAGGAAGTGCCTTGATAGGGCGGGTCCATGTAAATGAGATCCTCTTTCGCGGCCTCCGCGACCACCTTGCGGAAATCTACTGCGGAAAGCGTAGTTCTTCCGGCAAGCAGCGCGTGAACACCGAGTATCTGGCGCTGCATAAGTATGGGACGCATGCCCGACCGCCGATTGTCCGCGCTTTGATTGAACAAGCCCTCGGCACTGTACCGCACCGAACCTTTTACTATGCGTGCCAGCAGATAAAGCAAATGATGAGGCCGGTGTTCGGCATTGAATTTGTCGCGGATGCCGAGGAAGAAGGCCCTTTTGTCCAAGTGCTGTTCCGTCCACAGCCGCTCGTAGTTTTTGCTCAACTCATTTGGCCGCTGCAAAATTTCTTCCCACAGCGCCATCAAAGGTTCGTTCAAATCATTGAGCCAAAATCGCTTTGCGAGCCCGTGCGCGGCAGCAGCAAGAGAAATGGCACCAGACCCGCAAAAAGGCTCGATAAGGCAATCGACATCGCGCGGAAAATGCGCAAGGATATACCGTGCAATACCGCGCTTACTACCCTGATAGGGGAATGGATGAGGAATTGCCATGTGCTGTAACATCTCTACCCCCTCCGCATCACAACAATGCGGTTTGAACTGGTTCCGTGCTTGTTGGTTGCACTTGTCGCAATGTGCGTCCCCAACAATCTGCGTTTCTACAAATACCCAAACAACACCGTAAAATAAGACTTCCATCGCCCCTTATCTGGCACCTCATCAATCCCATAAGCCACATCCACCTGCACTCGCGTCGGTATGCTGTAATATGAAATCAAATCAAAACGCAGTTGTCCTCCTACATCCCGCAGCGGACCGTCGCGTCCATACCGTTCGTTCCACTCGCCTATATTTCGGTCCCAAGCCTTGCCCATGCTACCGTACACCGCGCCATAGACTTTGTCGAAATACAACTGCGCAACGCGCTTGCCCATATCTGGCAGCAGGGGAAAGCGCAGCGTCGCCGTGCCCATCAGGGCCTTGCGCCCCTCAATGCTGTAAAACGTATAGCCCTTCATAAAGTTGAGACCGCCGAGGCGATAGTCAAAGAAACCGCCGACCC
Source organism: Candidatus Latescibacterota bacterium (assembly GCA_022820705.1). GTDB lineage: Bacteria > Latescibacterota > UBA2968 > UBA8231 > UBA8231. The sequence goes on from JAJEEZ010000122.1 coordinate 6,203, forward strand.
GCGACGTGTCAGTGACCGCGTTGCTGTCGATCCAGCCACCGTATAGCCGCAAGCCCAAGCGACTATTGCCGGGCATACTCATGTGCTCTCGCCAATCGACGGTAAACTGATTGTAGAACAGCTTGATATAGTTCTCGTCGATAAAAGATGCCTGCTCGTTAAAGCCGTCGATGAAATAGTTGAACATCCGGTCGTAGCGCGCGTAGAGTTGGCGGCCCACAGGGCTTATATCGCGGTCCCGCCGCCGCGCAATCATCTCCAGCCGATAGGTCAGCCCCAGCCCAAAGCCATTGAGATAGGTATAGCCAAAGGGCCGCTGGGCAGTGCGCTCAAATCCGACCTGTCCGTCGCCTTTGCAGACGAGACAGTCGCTCTCGACGCTGGCGTCGTAGCGGTCGTACGTGGCCGAGGCCGTCAACTCCCCATGGCGACCCAATTTGCCGCGCACCCCCACGCTAAACTGGCTCAAGCTGTAGTTGACGGCGTTGACAATGATCGTCCGCGCCTCCGAGCTATCGCCGCGAGCCGAGTGTCGGCGCTGATTGAATAGCTGTAAAAAGAAAGTAGGACGGAATCCCTTAAACTCGTATATGGCGAACAAATCGCGGTCGGCATTGGTCGGCGCAATGGCACCCCCGGCGAATACGCTCTGGCGATTGAGCACATCGCCAGCACTGAGGTACGCACCCGCCTTGAAGTACCCTTCGTCAATGAATATCCTCGGCAGGATCCCGGTCTTGAGAAAGTCAATGCCATACGCTTGCGGCGCGCTCGGCAACGCGGCCACGGGCGTACCGCCCCAATCCAGCGGCAAATCCTGAGAGAACCACGCCTCTTCAGCCGCCACCGGCATCCCCTCGTCCTGCAATCGACGAATCTCAAAGCCAGTCGCCGTATAAGCTGTAAAGACGACCTCGCCGTCCGCGCCGACCGATGGGCTAAACGCGCCGCCAACAGTATTCGGTATCTGCCGCAGCGCACGCGTCTCTACGTTCAGAGCATAGATATTGAAAATGCCGCTGAAA
>JAJEEZ010000506.1:0-4278 GCA_022820705.1 Candidatus Latescibacterota bacterium
TCGCCGTATAGGGGGCGGAGTTGGGACGCGGGGCTGCGGCTGAAACTGAGCCGTTGTTGATGATCCGTCCGCCGCGCGGGTCTTGATCCTTCATAATGCGGAAGGCCGCTTGGGTGCAGAGGAAGCTACCCGTCAGGTTGACGGCGACGACCTTCTGCCACTGTTCGTATTCGAGGTCTTCCAACAGCACGGCTGGTGCTCCGGCCCCGGCGTTGTTGAACAGCACGTCGAGTCGGCCAAAGTGCTCTTCGACTTGGGCGAACAGCGCGTCAACGGCTTGGGGGTCGCCGACGTCGGTGGACACTGGCAACATGCGGGCATCCGTTCCCGCCAGCGCGGCCGTTTCCTCTAGGGCATCTTGACGCCGTCCGGCTAGGGCAACCGCATAGCCGGCCTCGGCCAATGCTAGGGCACTGTGGCGGCCGATGCCGCTGCCGGCTCCTGTGACGAGGGCGACTTTTGCACGTGCTTCACTGCCTGAAGGCAGCGAGTGAAGCGTTTCCATTTGTCATCTCCTTGAATTTGAATGGTGGTTTTAAGTACGCGATAGCAAAGGTGGTTTGAGATGCTTCGCTTCGCTCAGCATGACAAGTGCTGGTTTGCTGCTTCACCGTGTCATGCTGAGCGGAGCGAAGCGGAGTCGAAGCATCCTAGACCTCGATGTCCATGTACAACGTTACTGGCGGGTACTAAGTGGTGGTTCTACGGGCGGCTTTTACCTCTCGCCGCCGCTTGTGCAACACGTTTTCCGTATAGCCGTTTGGTTCGGTGCGACCGTTGAATACTAGGTCCAGCGCCGCCTGGAATTCGATACTGGCGTCAAGGTCGGGTGCCATGGGGCAGTACGCTGGGTCGCCGCTGTTTTGTGCATCGACTACGGCCGCCATGCGCGCAAAGGTCGCCCGCACCTGCTCCTCGCTGGCGATGTTGTGGTGCAGCCAGTTGGCTATGTGCTGGCTGGAAATTCGCAAGGTGGCGCGGTCTTCCATAAGGCCGATGTGGTTGATGTCCGGCACCTTGGAGCAGCCAATGCCTTGGCCGACCCAGCGCACCACGTAGCCGAGAATGCCTTGGGCGTTGTTGTCTAACTCCTGCTGAATCTCCTCGGGGCTGAGTTGGCGACCGAGGATAGGAGGGCTGAGAATCGCGCCGAGTGAAGCCCGCTCCCGTCCAGATAACTGGTCGAGGCGCTCGAAGACATCGACTTGGTGGTAGTGCAGCGCGTGCAGGGTGGCCGCTGTCGGCGAGGGCACCCAAGCGGTCGTCGCCCCGGCTTGGGGGTGGCCTATCTTGGTCTCTACCATCTCGCGCATCCGCTCGGGCATGGTCCACATCCCCTTGCCGATCTGCGCTCGTCCCACTAAGCCGGTCGCAATGCCGACATCCACATTCCAGTCCTCATAAGCACTGAGCCAGGGCTGCTCTTTGATTTCCATCTTGGGCAACATGGGGCCTAGCTCCATGCTGGTGTGGATCTCGTCTCCAGTGCGGTCGAGGAAGCCGGGGTTGATGAAGACGACGCGCTCGGCGGCGCAGCGGATGCACTCGCTGAGGTTGACTGTGGTGCGGCGCTCCTCGTCCATGATGCCGATTTTTAGCGTATTGCACGCCAGTCCTAGCGCCTCCTCCACTCGCGTAAAAAGCTCGACGGTCGCTGCTACTTCGTCCGGTCCGTGCTGTTTGGGTTTCACTACATAGACGCTGCCGGTCTTGCTGTTGCGGTAGCGGCCGCGGCCTTTGAGATCGTGGATTGCCGCTAAGCTGATGACCATGGCGTCGAGAAAGCCCTCGGGGATTTCCGCGCCGTCGGCGGTGGTTACCGCGTCTGTGTACATGTGGATGCCTACGTGGCGCACGAGCAATAAGCTGCGCCCGGGCAGGGTCAAGGGGTGGCCGTTGGGGGTGGTAAATGTGCGGTCGGCGCGCAGGCGGCGTGTCAGGGTTTGCCCGTCCTTGACAAAGGTTGCCTCTAGCGTGCCCTGCATCAGGCCGTTCCAGTTGCCATAGACGAGGGTCTTGTCCTCGGCATCGACCGCAGCCACGGAATCCTCGCAATCTTGGATGGTGGTAATGGCCGCTTCTAAGAGCACGTCTTTGACGCCGGCACGGTGAGTGCGCCCAATGGGATGGGTGCGGTCGATTTGGATTTCGATGTGCAATCCGTTGTGGCGGAGCAGGACGCTACTTAGTTGCTCGCCCTCGCATCCATAGCCGACGAATTGCTCGGCGTCTTTGAGGCCGACTTCGTCGCCGCTTGCGAGGCGGGCGCGCAAGGTTTGCCCGCCAGCGTCCTCGCGCAGGAAAAACTCCACCACCTCTCGGTACGCGCCCTGTTGGAGACCCGCGATCGCGTCGAGAAACGCCTCGCTGTGCGCGATGACTTGGGCACCGCGCTCGGCGTCGTACTCACCTGTCGGGACGCACCCCTCGATTACATCTGTGCCGTACAGGGCGTCGTACAAGCTGCCCCAGCGCGCATTCGCCGCGTTGAGCGCATAGCGCGCATTATCGACCGGGACGACTAGCTGGGGGCCGGCTAGGGAGGCGATTTCCGGGTCGGTGTTTTCCGTGCGGATGCGCTGCGCGTCGCCCGTGGGCAGCAAGTAGCCAATTTCTTCGAGAAAGGTCCGGTAGTCTGTGGGATCTAACGGCTCGCCGCGCCGCTGTTGGTGATAGGCGTCGATCTGGGCCTGCAGGGCGTCGCGTCGCTGAAGTAGCTGTTGATTCTTGGGCTCCAAGTCTTGGACGATTTTCTCCAGTGCCGCCCAAAAGTGATCGACATTCACGTCCGTCCCGGGCGCAATCTGCTCGGCGACGAGGGCGTAGAGCCGCTGGTCGATGTGCAATCCGCCGCTGGTTATTTTTCTTGCTGATTCGGCCATGATGTACTCCGTTTAATTTTGCCGACCAAGAGTATAACCATTTATGGCGCGGGCGACCTATGGACAGGATGGACGGGATTTGGATAGCTTGTAGGCGCTAGCGCATGACAACACTACCGCAGGAGGCGACCATGCACTACGACCCATGCCAACGCACTTTCGACTGCGAGCCGACGCTCACCGACTCCGAGGTTCTCGAATTCTGCCGCGAGGGCCATCTCTTGCTCAAAGGCGTCGTGCCCGACGAGATCAACCAGCGCACCTGTGCTTGGATCGACGGCGATATTCCAGCCAACCCGAGCTATATTCCCGACGGCCTGACCGAGGCCGACCTCGACCGCATTCGCTTCACCCACGAGCCGACCTCCATCTTCTTGGAGGACTGGTTCATCGAGCACGTCCTGCTCAATCCCCAGTTAGCCGGTGCCATGCGCTCGCTTTTAGGACCCAACGTCGGCCTGCCGATCTTGGCCAGCCACCACCGGGCCGAATGCCCAATGGAAGCCCAAGGCTGGCACCAAGACGCCGACCACATCTATGGCCCGGAGCTGCGCTTTTTGGAGGTCTTCTACTTTCCGCAGGACACGCCCGTGGAGTTGGGGCCGACCGAGCTGGTGCCTGGCTCGCATATCCAACCTGGTAACCGCGACAGGGAAGAAGGGGGCGTGTTTTGCGACGGCCCGGCTGGCACCATTGGAATTCACCATCAGAGCATCATGCACCGCCGTGGCAAGTCCACCGCCAAGGGTCTGCGCCGGATGCTCAAGTACAACTACTGGCGCACGGCACCTCCTCAGCGCGATTGGATCGTCGAGGAGGACTTTGATTTCCAGAGGGCGTATTACGGCGGGCACGGCACGGCGCGCTACTACGCCCACATGTTCTATTGGCTCTGCGGCAAGGGGGATCAGTTCCGCATTATCGGCGGTCAGGCTTGGCCTTGGCAGTCCGAGAATCAGATCGGACCGCCGTATGGTTTTGACGCCAAGGAAGGCTATCAGCCCAATTGGCGGCGGGACAATCCGGACGGGTATGCGCGTTGATTAGTTGGATGGGTGGCGCTTGGTGAGGATGGTTGGGTGGGCAGCGCCTCCAACTGGAGGGATCACCGCTATGAGAGGCAGGGGCAGGGCACCGGCCCGGCGGGTGTGGGGCGGTACTGATTAAATCCACATTCCCCGTCTAACTACCGGGAGCCTCCGCGCTCGTCGAGCGAGCTTTGGCAGAACCCGGATCTACTCACGGGGGGATACACCGCTGCCCCTGCTGAGAATGGCGAACGGAAGAGACGCGAAGCCCTGTTGCTGATTCGCTGAGGGGCTCCCGGTGCTGAGTGGTTAGCCGCTAGGTCGTTGAGCGGCTTTGCCGGATAATTGGGTTATCAATCCCTGAGGTC
>JAJEEZ010000197.1:0-11838 GCA_022820705.1 Candidatus Latescibacterota bacterium
TGCCACAACGGAGGAAAGGCGAGGTGCCTCCAACCTTCGTCGATGACACCACCCGTGGAGAGCCGCCGGAGGAGTTGCCGCTCTAGCAGATACTCTTCACCACGCTCGCGGGCTTCCGTGATGGCCGGGGCTTCCCCGAAGGACTGCTCGTGTGCGAGCAAGCCCTCCAAGACGCAAATCGTCGTATGGAATGAGGAGCGCACGGAGCCGCGGAGCGCCTCACAGTTCCACCCACCATCCCCGAGCTGCTCGCTCAGCAGAAGGTCCACCAATCGGAGGCTCGGCTTCCCAAAGTAGGCACCGAGCGCCACGACGCGCCCGTTGATGCAGGGCTCTTCCTCCCCCTCGAAGAACGGAGAGTCTCCGTGCCACGAGCCCCAAGTCACGCTCGAATGCACTAGCTCGATCGCGTGTCGAGTGCGATCGCTTTCAGGATCCACGCCGAGATCACGCAGGTAGAGGAGGGTGTACAGGTTCGTCCACCAGAACGGGTGCACTTCTCCATCGCCCCACTGCCCGTCTGGGCGCTGCTCATCGAGCAGTCGTCGGCCCCATCCCTCATCTGCCACGCGGGCACGCTCGGCGGCGACGTTATCGACGTCGACTAGATCTTGGAGGACGTGCCAGCGGATGGAGGGGTCTGAGTCAAGAAGCCAATCCAGCACCGAGGCGGCAGGGGCCACGCCGTAGTGTCCGATATTCACAGCATTCCTCTTTTGATTGGATGCAGCTTACTGTTTCGTCTGCAAGTAGAACACCACTTCGTCGTCTTTCACGTCAGCGCTAGATCCATCGCGCATGTCCTTCACCTGCCAGACGCCCTTCTCCAATTCGTCCGGTCCGCCAATCAGGGCGATGGGAAAGCCCTTGCGGTCGGCGTATTTGAGTTGTCGGCCCATGCCCTTGGCCTCTGGATACAGTTCGGTGCGGAGGCCGGCTTGCCGCAAGCGACGCGCAAGGGCGATGTAGGACGGCAGGGCTTCGGCGGAGAACTGGACGATGAAGACATCGGCGGATGTGGCAGCGTCCTGCAAAAGCCCCAGCCCCTCCATCGCAGCCATCAGCCGGTCTAAACCCAGAGAAGCCCCAACGCCGGGCAAGTGCTGCTTGGTGTAGAGCCCAGCCAGATCGTCGTAGCGCCCGCCGCTACAGACCGAGCCGATCTCCGGCAGATCGCCGAGTAAGGTCTCATAGACGGTTCCAGTGTAGTAATCGAGGCCGCGAGCAATGGACAGGTCAATCACCAAACGATCTTTAGGAAAGCCAGCACCCTCAAAGGCGTCCACAAGCTGACGCAGGTTGGCAATCCCCTCGGCGACGCGGTCGTTATCGCCGCAGGAACATTCGATCTGGTCGAGTATCTCGGCATTCGCGCCCGCAGTCTGCACCGTCGCCAAAATGTGCTCAGCCTGTTCGCGGGGGATCGCATCCGTCTCGCTCATCTCAACGGCGACCTTTTCCGCGCCAATTTTTTGCAGCTTGTCGAGAGCGCGGAGGATAGCGGCCGACGCCTCGGCCAAGCCGAGCGATTCGAGCAGGCCGTTGAGGACCAGGCGATTGTTGACGTGGATGGCAAAGCGCTCAAAACCCAGAGCCGCGAGCAGGTCGTGAATGACGAGTACCGTTTCAATATCCGCGGCATTGGCGTCAGTGCCGATAGTGTCAAAGTCGCACTGATAGAACTCACGGTAGCGCCCGTGCTGGGTATTCTCGCCGCGCCAAACCGGACCGATGTGGTAGCGCTTGAAGGGGGTGCCGAGCTGGCCGATGTGCTGGGCGGCAAAGCGAGCAAAAGGCACAGTCAGGTCAAATCGCAGCGCCACGTCGCGGCCCCCGTGATCCACAAAGCGATACATCTGCTTGTCGCTCTCGTCGCCGCCTTTGCCGGTAAGTATTTCGCTGTATTCAAGCGCGGGCGTGTCGATGGGGGCGAAGCCGTAAGAGCGAAAGACCGCGCGGGCCTTGTCGATCAATTCCTCGCGCGGCATGGCCAACGCAGGAGGGAAGTCGCGGAAGCCCTTGAGGGTCCGCGGCGGGATCAGATCTCTTTTGTTAGACATAGATGCTACCAATTGGTGAATGAGCCGTCTTCGCGGCGCAGGACCGGGCCGCCGAGCCATTTGAACTCGTAGTGCTCGGCCGCTTCATCGTTGAATTCTATTCCCAAACCGGGGAGCTCCGGTGGTAAGATGCAGCCAGACTCATAGGGCAATTGCACCGGAAAGACATCTTCCATCACCGTGTGGCCGATGAGGCCGCCTTCTTGCACGGCGAAATTGTCGCAGGCAATGTCGAGGTGGACACAGGCTGCGGCCGAGACCGGGCCGAGGGGATTGTGCGGGACGATCTTGATGTAGTGCGTCTCGCACCAGTTGGCCACTTTGCGCGCCTCGGTCAGCCCGCCGACGATGCACAGGTCAATCCGCGCATAGTCCATCAGCTCCTCTTCGATCATCTGCCGGAACTCCCACTTGGTCGCGTAGTGCTCACCGACGGCCAGCGGACAGCTTACATGATGGCGCACCTGTCGATAGCTCTGAGGATTCTCGCAGCGGAGCGGATCCTCGATGAAGAAGGGATCGTACTCCTCAAGCTGGCGACCGAGACGGATGGTGTCGGGCGGGTCGAGACGAGTGTGGACGTCAATGCAGATTTCGATTTCTGGCCCGACGGCCTCGCGCGCCGCGGCGAAATGAGCGATTGAATCGCGGACAGCCGTGCGCGGTTCGAGAATCCCGTCGCGGTCAAAAACCGACATCCGCAGGTACTTCCACCCCTCAACAACCCGTTCCTGAGCCGCGCGAGCCGTGTCCGCAGGCGTCTTGCCGCCAATGCCAGTGTAGCAGAAGACGCGCTCGCGCATCTTGCCGCCCAAGAGCATGTACACGGGTTGCCCTAGCGCCTTGCCCTTGATGTCCCACAGCGCAATGTCAATGGCCGACATGGCAGCCGCGTTGATCCGACCGCCGGGAAAGAAATCGACGCGGAACAGCAGTTGCCAAATGTATTCGGTATTGAGCGGATCTAAGCCGATGATGTGGCGCTTCATGTGCTCGATAGCGCCAACGCCGGCCTGCTCCTTCCAAGTAATGCCAAACTCGCCGACGCCGTACAGGCCGTCGTCGGTCTCGACCTTGACGAAGAGGTAATTGCGCGATCCGTGGCAGATGGGAAAGGTTTTAACGTCGGTAATTTTCATAGAGAACCTCCTTTAGTAGCTCCATAATATCAGGCCGCGCCTAGCCCAAAGCAAAGACGACCTCCCCAACGACAATGGCAACAAGCCCCAAGAACATGCCCAGTTTGAGCAAGCGGCCAAGGCGGTCGTCGGCCAGCACAGCGCGTTGGCGATACAATTGCCAGAGGACGTAGCCGACCAGGGCATGGACCGGCAGCAACGCGAGCGCGTAAAACGCGCCGTAGATGCCCGCGAAAAACGGCATCCAAGTAAACCCTAACAACAGCAAATACACGAGAGCCGCCAGCACCGCAGCTTGGGTCCGTCCCCAACACAGAGGCAAGGTGCGCTCGCCGCGGATCTGGTCCCCGGCCACGTCCTCGATGTCCTTGACGATTTCCCGCCCCAAGTGAAAGAGAAAAGCAAAAAGCGCCGGAATCCACGAGCGCCCAATATCACCAGCCGCCAAGGCACCATAGGGAAAGGCGATAGCCCCAACAAAAGCGACGAGCACATTGCCCCATAGCAGGCTGTTTTTTAAGGAAATACTATAGACGGAGAGCAAGGCGACAACGGCTAAGGCGATCAATCCATGCCAGAGGCTGAGCCAAAACGCGAGCGCACAACCGGCGAGGGCGAGGAGCAAACTTTCCATCCGAGCCGCATTCGGACTGAGGCGGCCGGAAGGCAAAGGGCGCAGCGGGCGGTTGATGCGGTCAACGTCGATGTCCATCAAGTCGTTGAAGGCATTGCCGGCACCATTGATTAACGCGGCAGAAAAAGCGGCGAGCAAAATGGCAGACCAAGCGGGAGCTTGATCTGCGGTCAAAACGCCAATGCCGACCGAGAGAGCGGTGATCAGGCCGTTGAGCGGCCGGGGCAGAAGGAAAAACGCGCTGAGATGCGACAAGAGTTTCCGTTTGTGTACGAGTAAAGGTTCATATAAAAGCAAAGCAAGAAGGTCGCCGCCAAGAGGCGTTTAGCGGCCAACGCGCACAAATTTGTCTCTTGACAGATTCTGACGTGCAAAGTAGGTTCCCTAACGTTTTGTTTCTCAACAAGTAAGCTAGCCATGAACTCAGTTAAAGGGGCGTTGTTCGCCTCTCTTTTTTTTATCAACTCCGCCTTGGCCAATCAGCCCTTGGTCGGCGTGTCTTGGCAGACATCAAGCGAACTAACCGCGATTGCCGCGCTAAGTGAGCAAGTGCGCTACGTGGCGCGGAGCGTGGCTTTTGTCGAGGCCAGCGAAAGCGCAGTCGAGGAATTCACAAAGCGGGGATTTGCCATCCTCTGCCTCGACCGGCCGCGCACAGGCGACCGCTATTTTGTCGCCGACCATCTCTATTTTCCCCTGCCCCAAGGCGTTGAGTTGGTCTTTGATGGAGGGGGCGAGTGGGCGCTTTTGCGGATAGGACCAACCGCACGCTTGCACGAGACACCCCATTTCCTCTGGCCGCTGCCCAACAACTACAGCCTAAAAGGATGGTTAGATGTACCGCGCCGTGCGCCCAAGGCCCTGCAAACGGCCTCGCCAGCGGTAGCCGCCCTCATAGAGGAAGTCGCAGCCGAGCGCTTGCAAGCCCACGTCGAAGCCCTCGCCCTAAAAGACCCGGCCTTGGGCAGCGTCCCCGGCAACATGCGCAGCCGCTTTACCGTGCATCCAGAGATCCTCGAATCAACCGAGTACATCCGCTCGCAATTGGCCGCGGCCCTCGGCGACAGAGCAGTCAAACTGCATTCCTTTCCCATCGACTCGTGGCGCGTCACCTCCCACACCGCGCGGCGCGGCAACCCAGAACATGTACCGACCGACACCACCTCGTACAACGTCATCGGCACCCTGCCGGGCACCGATCCAGCAGCCGGGTACTACATCGTCTGCGCTCACTACGACGCCACAGGTGTGCGCTCGGAAGGCGGCTGGGACTGGCAACGCGATCCAGCACCCGGTGCCGACGACAACGCCAGCGGCGTAGCCTTGGTCTTGGAGAGCGCTCGGCTGCTGGCCGGACAGCAATTCCCTTGGTCCATCCGCTTTATCGCCTGGTCGGGTGAGGAATTGGGACTGCTGGGCAGCCAAGCGTACGCGGATTTGGCGGCCGAGCGCGACGACAACATTCTCGGCGTCCTCAACTTCGACATGATCGGCTTCAACGACTTGCAACAGCGGCTGGAGCTAGTGACGAATCCCGGTTCGCAGTGGCTGGCCAACGAGATGGTAGCCGCGGCTGAGCGCTACGGAATCGGTCTGGCTATCGACGTGCTCGAAGACGCGGGCTCGCGCATCAGCGACCACGCGCCGTTTTGGAGGCAGGGCTACGACGCGATCGTCGGTATTGAAAACCACCTGCCCGCGGACCCGACGACCTATGGAGTGCGCGAGGGGGTCTATCGGGTCAACTCGCAGTACCACACAGTCGTCGATTTGCCCGACAGCCTCAACTGGGAACTGATACGCCGCACCACCCAGCTAGCTGTGGCGACCTTGGCCCAGTACGGGTTGGGGGAAGGCGCACCGAACTTGGCCGTTTTCACCGGAGACCTTCACAGCGACCGCGCGGACGATCTCCGCGTCCGCGTCAGCAACATCGGGCTGGGCGCGGTCGCCAGCAGCTTCTCAGTGCAGGTTTCGCGATGCGCGCTGGACTCCAGCCGGTGCGAGGTCATCCACCGGGAACAGGCCCCAGAGGGATTGACTCCGGGTGCGAGCGCAGAATTGCACATCCCTTGGCAGCGATTTGGCGAGATGGTCTTTCTGATCGAAGTCGATGCAGAAGGGCAAATCAGCGAGGTCAACGAGGCCGACAACCGCGTCTTCCAGCGCCTGCGCCTAGTGCCGCAGTCGAAGATCGCGGTCTTTCCCAATCCCTTCCGCCTTGGCAACGGCAGCGTGCTCCGCTTCAGCGGCGTACCCCTCAAATCCTCGGTGCAGGTCTTTGGCCCGGCCGGCGATCTAGTGTGGGAAGCAATTGAAGACGACAACGCGCAACGCCGCTTGGGGGCCGTGGCCAACGAGGTGCTGTGGCACGGGGTCAACCACACCAATATACCGATCGGCAACGGCGTCTATATTTACACAATCCACTCTCCCGAAGGCACCCTGCTCATGCGGGACAAAATCGCAGTCGTGCGTTAAACACGCACTTTTGGTGTTGAAGAAGAGGAACTTGTGATTCGCGCAATTTTGTGGGACAACGATGGCGTGCTGGTGGATACCGAGGGGCTGTATTTTCAAGCGGGGCGGGAGGTTTTGGCAACACAGGGTGTTGAACTGACGCAAGAGGATTTTGTTGAGCAGTCGTTGCAAAAGGGGCAAAGCGTATTTGATCTATTGCCCAATCAAGACGCTGAATTAATAGATCAACTGCGCTTGCAGCGCAATGCGCGTTACAGCGCGTTATTGCGGGAACGCGTGCAGGTTTTGGATGGGGTCGTAGAGACGCTCAGGACATTACACGGACACGTGCTCATGGGGGTAGTGACGGGGTCGCGGAAAGATCACTTTGACATCATTCATGCCCAGACGAATCTACTCCAGTTTTTCGAGTTTGTCGTCGCGCGAGAAGATTACAAAGAAGCAAAGCCCCATCCCGATGCGTACTTGACGGCCATGCGGCTGCATGGGTTAGAACCTGAGACCTGTGTCGTCGTAGAGGATTCTGAGCGGGGATGCGCCGCCGCCGCAAAAGCTGGGTTGCGCGTACTAGCCGTGCCGAATGAGTTGTCGCAACACGGCGACTTTTCGCCTGCGTATAAAGTGCTAGGATCAGTGCGAGAGGTGGTGGACGAGGTGGATAAGTTGCACTGACGGCTTTTTAGCCCAGCCATAGGATCTTTCCAACTCAACTCCCCAACGGACAATCCGCACACTTCTCCTCCGTCCCACAAAACTCCAACTCACACGTCAGCAGCGCATCCACGCAACGCTTCCAGTCGGCGGGATAGCGCAGCGTCCCTTCCAAGCGGAAGCCGTTGACCAAAGAGCGCAGCAGGGCAAAGCGCGTCTCGCGGTCTTCTACTTTGGCGCGCACCCGCTGGCGCGCCTCAGCCAAGCCGTCGAGATACGCAGCAAATTCCCCGTCGAAAATCTCTTCGAAATCTTGCCGCAAACGGCTCGACAGTGCCGGGCTGGCGTTAGAGGTGGAGATACTCAGCCGCAAGTGGCCCGGATGCACTAAGGCCACCATGCCAATGTTGGAATAGGCCGGATTGTCGTAGGAGTTGATTAGGGCCTTGCGCGCCGTGGCGAGTTCGTACACCCGCGCCGTCAGCGCGCTGTCGCGCACGGTGTTCAGCACCAAGAACACGCCATCGAGGTCGGACTCCGCAAAGCAACGCGGGTGATGTGTAAGTCGGCCAGCCGCAGCCCATTCGACGAGCGCGGGCGTCGCGCTTGGGCTTACCACCGTCAACCGCGCCCCAGCAGCTAGCAAGCGACCAGCCTTGTCTTCGGCCTCGCGTCCCCCGCCGATGACCAAGCAGGGCTGCTCCATCACGTCGAGCCCCACCTGAAAATAGGGATTGAGCAACTCGCTCACGCGCCCGAATCGCCGCTTAGGGCCGCGTAGCCCTTGTCGTCGCTGGCACCAGATTCGACCGGAAAGCCGAGAGCCTGCCAGCCGCGCTCGGTGCGCGACCCGCCAAAGCCAGCGGTGACATTGGCCACATCCGTAAAGCCAGCAGCGACGAGGGCTTCACAAGCGCGCATGGAGCGCGCACCCGACTGGCAGCCAACCATCAACTTGGCATCCATGGCAAAATGGGCTTGGACGACCTGAACAAAATTGAGGTTGGGAACCATGCCCACGGCGTGGCGTTGCATGATGGGGATGTTGAACGCGCCAGCCGGATGGCCGCCCTCGTATTCGGGGATGGAGCGGACGTCGAGATAGACCGCGCCCGCGTCGCCTTCAAGCAGTTCCTTCGCTTCGGTAGGACTGACGTTTTGATAGCTCACGATGCCTCCCTTCATTTGACAATGTCCGCTTTGCAGAGTTGGATTATATACAATAAGGTAACGCACTACTTTCGTCCCCTACAAGCCCACAGACCCCGGAGAAAGACGATTTTGAACGCATGGCACAACGCAGGTGTACTATTATTAGCGGCAACTTTGGGGGCTTGCAGCGTGCAAGTGGGCGGACAAGACGAAGGCGACGGCGCAGACCCAGCGGCCCAAGCCGACAGCACGGCCGCCGATAGCCTCTCCAAGCCCATAGAAGCAATACCCGTCGAAGTCGCCCTCGCCCACACGGGCGAGATTTCCGCCCATCTGGTGTTCAACTCGACCATCGAAACCGAGGCGGCTGTCGAGATTTATCCCCAAATCAGCGGCCTCGTTAAACACCTCAGAGTCGAGGAGGGCGACCGCGTCGAAGTGGGCGACACCCTCCTAAGCATCGAAGACAAGCAGTTGCGCATCGCCGTTGAGGAAGCTCAAGCCAACTATCACTATCAGCAAACCGCCTTTAAGCGCACCGAGGCCATGTTTGAGCGCAACCTCATTAGCGACCAAGAGTTTGAGACCAACAAATACAACTTTGAACAAGCCCGCCTCCGGCTAGAGCGCGCCCGCCTAGAGCTAGAATACGCAGAAGTCATCGCGCCGTTTTCCGGCGTGATCACCGAGCGCCACGTGCAGGTCGGCGCTCGGGTGGGGCCAAGCAGCAAGCTCTACGACCTCATCAAGCTCGACGACCTGATCGCCCGCGTATTTGCGCCCGGCCAATACCTCACCACCATCGGCAACGGCCAGCAGGCCCTCATCACTTCGGAGTTTTTGCCCGACAAGCAGTTCCAAGCCTGGGTCAAGCGCATCAGCCCCGTAGTCGATCCGAGGAGCGGCACCTTCAAGGTCACGGTGGGCTTGCGCGACCGCTGGGACTACTTGCGGCCCGGCCTCTTCGTCAACGTTCGCATCATCACGGACACGCACACCAACGCCGTGTTGATACCCAAACAGGCGATTGTGTACGACGGCGGCGACCGATTCGTGTTCGCCGTCGTGGACACCACGGCCGCGCGTATCAAGCTACAGCCCGGGTTCGAGGACACCGACTTTATCGAGTCGCTCGCCGGCATCGAATCCGGCACCCCGATCATCGTCGTCGGGCAAAACGGCCTCAAGGACAGCACGCGGGTGCGCATAGTCAACTCCGACGACGGCTCGGCTGAGCTCGCCGAAGACGCGAGCCAAGGCTAGGCCCGTGCAGCAGCCCGTTAGCACGTCTCGCTTCGCCATTGCAACCCGGCGGCCAGTCGCCATTCTCATGGTGGTGCTAGCCGTCTGCGTTTTCGGCTGGGTCTCCTATCAGCGGCTCTCGCTGAACCTAATGCCCGACATTTCCTACCCGACTCTGACGGTGCGCACCGAATATCCGGGCACAGCGCCGGAGGAAGTCGAGACCCTGCTCTCCCGCCCCTTGGAGCAGGAACTGGGCATTGTGCCTCACCTCGTCAACATCAGCTCCATCTCCAAGGCCGGGCAGTCGGACATCATCCTCGAATTTGAGTGGGACACCGACATGAACGCGATGTCCCAGGAAATCCGCGAGAAGGCCGACCGCGTCTGGTTGCCCCAAGACGCCGAGAAACCCCTCCTGCTGCGCTACGACCCTTCGCTAGACCCCATCATGCGCATCGGCCTGCACGGCCCGCAGGACCTCTATGCACTGCGCTATCTCGCCGAACACGATATCAAGCGCGAGTTGGAGGCACTGGTCGGGGTGGCAGCGGTCAAGATCAAGGGCGGCTTGGAAGAAGAGATCCACGTCGCGCTCAACGAGCGCCAGATCGCGGTGATGGGCTTGGATATCAATCAGATAAACAACCGTCTAGCGCAAAACAACGTCAATTTGCCCGGCGGCAACTTGCGCGAGGGCCAAGTCGAGTATCTCATCCGCACGCTCAACGAGTTCGCCACCGTCGAGGAGATCGCCGAGTTGATCGTGGCGCGGCAGGGCGACGCCGATGTGTATCTGCGCGACATCGGCGAGGTCTTTCGCTCGCATAAGGACCGCGAGATCATCACCCGGGTCAATGGCCGAGAGAGCGTCGAAATCGAAATCTACAAAGAAGCCGACGCCAATATCGTCGCCGTTGCCGAAAGGGTCCGCAACGCGCTCTTCGGCTTGCCAGAGCAGCGCGCATACGTGGAGCAGAAGACCCGCGAAGCCCAAGAAATGGCCAAGCAAAGCGAGGAGCAAAAAAGGAAAGAGCAAGAGGAGGCGCGAAAAAAACAAGAGACTGCAAAAGCCGATTCGACAAAGAAAGAGGAAGAGCAACAAAAGGAGCTACAAGCAAAGAAACAGGAGGAAGCCCGCAAGGCGATGGAGCATTTGCGGATGACCGACTTCATCGGCCACCGCCTGCCCCTAGGAGCCAAGCTGGAGGTTTTGTCCGACCAGTCGGGTTTTATCGAGAATTCGATCACTGAGGTCCAAATCAATGCGCTCATCGGCGGGACGATGGCCGTGCTAGTGCTCTTGGTGTTCTTGCGCAACGTGGTTCACACGCTGATCGTCGGCCTGACGATCCCAGTGTCGATCATGGCGACTTTCGCGCCGATGTACATGTTCGACGTGTCGCTCAACATCATGTCGCTCGGCGGGTTGGCCCTAGGGATCGGAATGTTAGTCGATAACTCGATCGTGGTGCTGGAGAGCATCTTTCGCTGTCGGGAAGAGGGCGACGATCTGGTCCAAGCCACCGTCCGCGGCACCCGCGAGGTCGGTACCGCGGTGTTGGCCTCGACGCTGACGACGATCACGGTGTTTTTTCCCATCGTCTTTGTCGAGGGCGTGGCCGGGCAGATCTTCGGCGACATGGCACTGACGGTCGTGTTCTCGCTGTTGGCCTCGTTGGGAGTGGCGCTGTTTTTCATTCCCATGCTGGCCTCGCGCCAAATCGACCGCCAAGGCGGACTGGCCGCGCAGATCGGTCGCAGCGACTTTCTGCGCTTACAGGCCCTGAGTCAAGCCCGCGCGGTATTAAGTGAGCCGGGGAGCCGGGGGCGCAAGGCGGCGCAGGTAGCCCTGTCGCTGCCCTACTTAATCGGCGAGGTCCTGTTGCGGGTCGGGCTGGCCGTGGCAACCCTCGTGGCCGCGGTGCTTAAAGGAGCCTTCCTGATCGTCTCCGAGCTGTTGTGGTGGTTGATCAAACCCGTCGAATACTTCTGGCTCAGGCGCGAGCGAACGTTCCAGAAATGGGTCGGTGCTTGGGCTGCGGAGAGCCGCATCGGCAAGTGGACCTTCTTCGAGCGCGTCTGGCCGGACATTCTCGGCTTTGAGTCACCGCGCATCCTCGGCGAGACCACGCAGCGCTACTGGCGCTGGGTAAACAGGTCCGAACACTTAGTGTGGAAGACGCTCAAATTCCTGTCGCTACCGCTGGCAGTGGTCTATCTGGCGGGTGTGCGCTTCGTCTTTGGCATGGTGTTCAGGCTAGTGGGCATCGTCCTGCAAGTGGTGCTGATGCTCGTCGGGCTGGTGCTGGTAGCGGCGTTGTTTCTGCTAGGCCTCCTACTGCTGCCGGTCTTTTTGCCGCTGCTGTTCGTTTTTGAACGCGGCTTCGGGCTGGTGCAGCAGACCTATCCAGTCCTGCTGGGCTGGGCGCTCAGGAAGCGGTTGCTGATTATCGGCGGTGCCTTAGCCGCCCTGTTG
>JAJEEZ010000299.1:0-5011 GCA_022820705.1 Candidatus Latescibacterota bacterium
TGAGCAACTTGTTCATCCCCATGCTGATCGCCTCTCTTATTGTGCTTAACACCATGATGGGCAGCGTGTACGAGCGCTTCCGCGAAATCGGCATCTACTCTTCGGTAGGCCTAGCCCCCGGCCACATCTCTTGGCTTTTTATCGCCGAGAGTTGCGTCTATTCGGTGCTGGGCGTGGTCGCCGGTTATCTCAGCGGCCAAGTGATTGCCAAAGTGCTGATCGAATTCGAGCTTTTGGGCGGCTTCACGCTCAACTATTCCTCGGTGGCCGCGGTGCTCTCCTGTATGCTAGTGATGGCCGTGGTTATGCTCTCGACGATTTATCCGGCACGCAAGGCTTCGCAAATGGCCGTGCCGGACGTGACCCGCAAGTGGAAGCTGCCGCCGCCCGACGGCGACCAGTGGGATTTCGAGTTCCCCTTTACAGTCAGCGGTCACGAGGTCTTGGGCTTGAGCGTATTCCTCATCGGCTACTTCGACTCCTACAGCGAAGAGTCCATCGGCACCTTCTATACCGACGGTGCTCAGCTAAGCCGCGAAGAAACGCCCAACGGCGAAGGATACATTATCGACATGAATATCTGGCTGGCTCCGTTCGACTTGGGCGTCAGCCAACACGTCACCGTGCGGGCCATGCCAGAGGCCGAGCACAACATTTACGCGATCAGCCTGCAAATCAAGCGACTCAGCGGCGAGGATGCCTCGTGGCGGAGGGTCAACCAGCGCTTTATGAACGTCATCCGCAAACAGTTCCTCATCTGGCGCACGGTAGATGCCGAGGCCAAAGAAGGCTACCGCCAACAGGGCGTGGAAATTCTACAAGGGCTGCGCAGCGAAGTGTCGGCGTAAGGGAGGATAGCGAGTGCTCGGAAGCAAAAACAGAAACCCGAACCAAGAGATCGAAGAATATAGGGACCTAATGCAGGTCCCGGACCGCTTCGAGAACGGCTTTACGATCAAGGCCATCCTCGGCGTGCTCTTCGTCGCCTTCATCATGGTGCCGGGCAACATGTACTTGAGCCTGATGATCGGCTGCTCTTTGGGAGCGGCGGCCGAGTGGGTGACCATCATCCTCTTCGCCGAAATCACCAAGCGTTCCTTCTCCTCCCTCCGGCGCCAAGAAGTCTATGTGCTGTTCTACGTGGCCGGCTCGCTGATTGCCGCTGAGACTGGTGCCTTTGAAGGCTTGCTCTACAACCAGTACTTAGTGCAATCGCCGGCGGCCAAGCAGTTTGGCATCGCCAAGCTGATCCCCGGCTGGGTGGCACCGCAGCCCGACTCCTCCGCCATCATCGAACGCACCTTCCTGCACTCGGATTGGGCGATGCCGATCTTACTCCTAGTCTTGGGGATGATCATCTGGCGCATCAACTGGTTCACCATGTCGTACGCGCTCTTCCGGCTCACCTCTGACTACGAGCGCCTGCCCTTTCCCTTCGCGCCCGTAAACGCCCAAGGCGCTACGGCACTGGCCGAGACCACCCAAGGGGTTGAGACGTGGCGCTGGCGGGTATTTTCGGCCGGGGCGATGATCGGCTTGGTCTTTGGCACAATCTACGTGGCCTTGCCGGCGATTACTGGCGCGCTGTTGACTGAGCCGATCCAACTCATACCTATTCCCTTTGTCGATTTCACCCAAGTCACTGGCAACTTTATCCCGGCCACTCCACTGGGATTTACCGCGCACTTGGGACCGATCTTTGCCGGGCTGGTGGTGCCGTTCTGGGGCGTGGTTGGCACCTTTATCGGCGTGCTCGTCGCCTCCATTGCCAACCCGCTGCTCTATACCTGGACGCCTTCGTGGCGCGAGGAGCCGTACCTGAACTTGTGGCAGCAAGGCATGGGCACGATCGAGACTTACTTCGTCAACTACGTCGATTTCTGGATGAGCTTCGGCCTCGGCACTACCTTCGCCATCGCCGCCATCGGCATCTATCAGATAGTTCAGAGCGTGCGCAAGGCTAGGGCGAACAACGGCAACGGGAATGATGGCAGTCCCAAGCGCGGCTTCGCCACCCCTGCCGGCCGCGGCGATTTCCCCATCTGGGTGGCGTTGGTACTATACGCCTTGGCCACGGCCGGCCTGATCGGCATCGCCGCTTGGCTGCTGCCGGGCATTGCCCAATTTGTATGGTTCTTCCTCTTCTTTGGTTTCGTATTCACGCCCTTTCAGTCCTTCGTCAACGCTCGCCTAGTCGGGATGGTAGGACAGACAGTGGACGTTCCCTTCGTGCGCGAGGCCACGATTATTCTCTCTGGGTATCGCGGTGTTGACATCTGGTTCATTCCGTTTCCCTTGGGCAACTACGGTGCCCAGACCCAGAAGTTCCGCGAAATCGAATTGACCGGCACCCAGTTTACCAGCATCATCCGCGCCGAGATTTTCATGGTACCCATCGTGCTCTTTACCAGTTTTCTCTACGGCTCCTATATCTGGAAACTGGCCCCGATCCCGTCGGCTTCCTACCCCTATGCCCAACTCATGTGGCGTCTGCGCGCCTACCAGCAATGCCTCTTTATCACCGGCACCATGCGTAGCGAACTGGCCATCGACAAAGATCGGGCTGGCTGGACTCCGGCTAACCTGATCGAAAACGAGTGGTGGTACTGGCGAGTGCGGCTAGTGGATCAGGAGTGGCTGGACTCCAACGGCAAGCGCGGTCAAGTCGGCCCGTGGATGCCGACCCAAGTTTTCTACTCGTACTTTGATCAGGGAGCACCCGACATTGTCGCCGAGCGCTATCTGCGCGATGAGCAGCTAGCCGAAGAGGAAGTTGTCGAGGGCCTGCCGGCGATTGCGCCACTGGGGCCGGCGATGGACACCGTCATTCGCGAACCCCGCCCAACCCTCGAAGTGCAGACCGAGCGAGCCGTACCGGCGGGGTGGTCTTTCTACTTTGAGGTCGATACCGATCCGCTCTTTACCAGTTCTTGGATCCAGCGCTCCAGTGACGTGCCTTGGCTCTTTAGGGCGCTGAAACCAGAAGTCATCGCCTTTGGTGCCGGCTTCGGGGTGGTGAGCTTCATTCTGCTCTCCATACTCGGGCTGCCGATCCTGTTGATCTTTGGCTTTGTGCGCTCGCTGACGATTCTGCCGCATTATGTGGTGACCGAGATCATCGGCGCGCTCTTGGCTCGCTACTACTTTTGGAACAAGTACGGGCGGCAGGAGTGGCGGCAGTTTGCCCCGGTTCTGGCGGTGGGCTTCGCCTGCGGTATGGCGTTGATGGGGATGGCGTCGGTGGGGATCGCCCTAATCCAGAAATCGGTCTCCGTGTTGATCTTCTAGCATGAGCGACTGGGTGGATTTCGCTTGGCAAGGGCTGCGGATGTCCGTGCCCGACGATTGGAACCTCGGCCGAGTTGACGGGGACTTTGAAAAGGGCTATGCCCGCCTCGACGACGCCGAAATCGTGCGTGCTGAAATCGAATGGCGGCGGCTCAAAGGCCGCGGCGAAGCCCTGCGTCTGACTGAGTTGGTAGATCGCTACCTAGCCAACCTGCAAAAGAAGGCCCAAAAGGTCGATGCTCCCTTTGAGGTTCAGCGCCGCGCCCGATTCCTCAAGAACAAAAAATTCCTCGAAGGCCGCGAATACGAGGTCTTCATCTGGGAGGCCGACTTCCGCGCCTACAACTTAGCACTCGCCTTGAAGTCCGGGCGGGTTGTGCTCCTGCGAGTGCTGGCCAAGCTAGACGAGTTTTTGCCCGAGCAAGCCGAGGCCGTGTTCAGTTCGCTCGTCGATCAAGAAGGCGAGGATGCACATCTGTGGAGCGTGTACGGCTTGCGGTTTTTTGCGCCCAGCGATCTCAAGCTACAAAGCCATTCCCTCAAGTCGGGCCACATCGAGCTTGAGTTTTCCCTCGGCAAACAAGTTTTAAAGGTGCATCGGTTGAGCATGGCCCGGATTATGATCAAAGATGCGCACATCCAAGACTGGTATCCGGTTTTTTTTAAGAAGCAATTGCGCGACTTCGTGGTGGATATTACTCCAGAAGCCGTGCGAGAACACGAGGGCATCCGCATCGAGGGGCGACCGCGCAGCCGCTGGCGTCAGCTACTGCGTCCCCTGCCCTTTATGAACCCGAGGCCGCGCCTGTATATGCGGGGGCGCGTCTGGCGCGATACCGACCTCGACAAAATCGCGATCATCGAGCACCTCTACCGCAAGAAAGACGCAGCAGACGATCTAGTAGCCAAGGTAGTAGATGGGCATTTTATCGAAAAACAAGGGACCCAAGCTGAGCCGTACCGCCATGCTGGCGTCGCGGCCAACGCGCAATGAGTCCCTGCGCTGGGAAAACAACGACAACGGCGAGATCCAAGTCTTCATAACGCGCCAAGAGACTTGGAGGGTGCGGCTGTTATCCAAGTTTTTCTACATCCCCAAGCAGCGCAAGATCACCCTCGACGAGGTCGGCAGCGAGGTCTGGCGGATGTGCAATGGCCGCAACTCGGTCGGCAGGATGATCGAAGAGCTCAGCGACAAGTACCAGCTCAATCGCAAGGAGGCCGAGGTCTCCCTGCTCCAGTATTTGAAGACCCTTGGGCAGAAGCGCTTCATCGGCTTTGTGTTAGAGAGCGATGAGAAGCCGCCCGGTCGCGGCGCGGCCAGCGGAAAAAAATGGCAAAAGAAACAAACAGGGGCGAGCAATTAGCTCGTCCCTTTCTTCGTCTGCACTCGCACCAAATCGCACGACTTTTCTCCCACTTGCTCAATCCCGCACTGTTGGCGCTTTTAGTCTTCGGCGTCCAAGCGCACATACTGGGCGACTGGCTCGCCGGATCGGTGGCGATCAGCACCTTTTCCTTGGTACCCGGGTTGCTGCTCTGGCACTTCGTACGCTCGGGCTATCTCGACAAAGCCTATACAGACGACCGCAACAAGCGCGCTACCCTGCTCTTGCTGGGCGCTATTTGCTACGCTTTGGGGAGTGCGGCCCTCTACGGGATCGGTGCTCCGCCCCTGATGCTGGTCACGGCCGCGTCCTGTGTCGTCAACACGCTCTTAGTC
>JAJEEZ010000465.1:0-30138 GCA_022820705.1 Candidatus Latescibacterota bacterium
TTGGGAGCTTGCTGACGGCCCCTTCGATCCGACCGAATTCTTTGCCCAACTGATCGGGCGAGTACTCTCTGAGCCTTTGGTTGTAGGCCAGGATATCGATGGAATAACCGGGGCAACTCTGTCGGTGAATGCCTTAGTGACTCAATGGAGCCAAGCGGGACGTTGGCTGGCAGAGTCCAAGGGAATCGCTTTTTGAGGAGTATGGGACTATGGATGTGTTGCTGAATGAGATTGATGCCGTTTTCTTGGTAGAATGGGCCTTATTGTGCTCGATCATGGTGGTTGCCTCCTACACAACCTATACGGACATCAGACATCGAGAGATTCCCAACGCGGCTACTTGGATTTTGCTCGGTCTTGGGCTGATGGGGCAGACGGGGTTGTGGATCTTGGGTGAGGTTACACTCGTACAGATTGGGCTATCCTTTGTGCTGGGCTTTGCCGTGGGCTACCTGTTGTTTATGTATGGCTTCTGGGGGGCGGGGGACGCCAAGCTGTATTGGGCTATGGTCGCGGCGATACCGAGTACGCTGTTTGGTGGGAAGTGGCCGACGGCCTCCTTGGCCTTCTTTTCGCTAGATACTCCTCTTTGGGCCTTGTTGGTCAATACCATTTTGACCAATACCGTTTTTCTTCTAATCCTTCTGGTCATCCACAAACCCGCAAAACCTGTCAAAACACCTGCAAGCGAGCAGCGAAAGGGCATGAGTTGGGGCTGGTTGCGCTCGGGGATTGAAGCGGCCGGGGTGAGCGGGCTGGTGTTAGGTGGGACGACGTTGGTCGGCGCGACGTTGACACTTGCCGAGGCGATCGTGGTGGGAGCGGTGCTCTATTTGCTCCATGAAGATCGGACCAAGGCATCCCAGCGAGTCATTTGGGTTGTTCCCGGGCTAGTGATCGGTCTCTTTAGTGCGATCGGTACCGGAGACTACCTAATCTATCTGGTGTTGTGGGCTGTGCTGTGGGGCATACGGACCGTCTATGTGTATATCCATTCTCTCGAATACCAGAAGTTTGTGCAGCCAGTTGCTATTGATGCCTTACAGCCGGGCATGGTGCTACACCAGTCGATTTACGAAGCTCCTGAGAAAGACCGAGTCGAAGTAGTTCCGTTTGGTGAGCAGAGTAGGGATGCACAGGAGCTCATAGGCCGAACGGGAAAGCAGTTGACCATTCGGAAAGTTCGCCAATTAAAAGAGTTACAAAAGAAGGGATTATTCCGCGAATGGGACGATCAGTTAGAGATTGAACTGTCGCTGCCCTTTGCACCGGCTTTGATGGTCGGCGTTGGATTAACCTTGATATGGGCAGGAAGTATCGTCCGTCCGGCCAATCGGTGGATTCAGCCGTTGGTCGATGCGTTTTAGGGAAAGGAAAGATACACGATGGAAGATGTGCGTCCAAAACCGCAAATGTCGATGCTGTTCCTTTCGACGGTGCTAGGTATCCTCTTGGGGACCAGTATATTGTTGGCTACAAAAATCAACAATCCTCCCGTCACTCCAAGGACTACGAGCTTAGATCATCTGCTTGGGAAACTCGTCCCGGAATACGAACTTGAACAGTTAGATGGCGACCCGATCTCTACCCATCTGTATCAAGGCGAATCCCATCTGCTGGTCTTTACACTGCCGGATTGTGATGCCTGTGATCCCATGTACCCCATAATAGGAAAAGCAGCTACAGATATTCCCATTCTGATGGTTTCCAACACCCGGGAAGGATTGACGGAGAAGGTCGCCGAACACGCCTTGTCCTTTCCTGTTGCCGTAGATACGCTGCTTCTAACAATGGAGCATCTCAACATCACGAATTTCCCGACCGCGCTCTTGGTGGATAGGGAACAAAGGATCGTCGAGGCCGTTAGGGGTGGAGGCGTCCCGATTGAGAACATTGTGCAGTCCGCGCAAAAAGTAACAGAAAAAGAGGGGACAGAATGATGGCCGATCAAAAGCATTGGCAGATCGCCGGGCTTATCAGCGTGGTCTTGTTGCTCGCGCTGATTTTCAAGGAGAAGTCTGAGGAACCAGTGGGGATCGTCTGGAGTGAGGGGGATGCGAAGCGTTCTGAGCCTCTGTCTGAGGGAACAGACGCCCCTGACTTTGAATTGCCCTCTGTGCAAGGGGGCCACGTCAACCTCAGCCGTTTTAAGGGACAGCAAGTAGGGCTGATTTTTGTAACCCCTACCTGCCCATATTGTAACGACTTGGAAAGTTACTTGGTAGAGTACGATCTTCCCCAAGAGAGCCATTTGCTCCTAGTTAGTCAAGGCACGAAAGACGAAGTACAACAAATCGTCGAAAACCACAACTTGGCGATACCCGTTTTGGTCGATTCGGCCGGTGCGGTTGCCCAAGCCTATCAGATCGGGGGTGTACCGCAGTTTTACGTGGTGAATGAAGAGGGGACCATCGCTTCCTTTGCGCGAGGGATGCCTTCGGTATGGGAAGCCGTGCAAAAACTATAATCAAGGAGGGATCTACGAGGTATGGAAATCATTCCGTTAATTCCCGAACAAGACGTAGCGATACAGCGGGCACGGGTCGCACAAAATCGAGATATACGTACCCAAGCAAAGGCTTGTCTCCTGTTAGGTCGCTATTACAAGGAACAAGGTGAACTCCACAAGGCCGAAGCCCTATATCAAAGAGCCCTTGCGAAAGCACCGCAGTTACAGGATCGCGAGCTGCAAGCCGATGCGTGCAGCGGCTTGGGGCTTATGTACCAAGTCAAAGGACAGATGGATAAGGCAGTTGACTATCTCAATAAAGCCTTTGAGATCAACAAGGAACGCCGCGATGAGCAGCGTCTAGCTGTCAACTATAGCAATAGAGGCTTTGTCGCCCATCTCCAAGGCAAAATTGAAGAAGCGCAAGAGTTGCACATCCGTGCTCGGCAACTCCATGAAGCATCCGGCAATAGAGCCTATTGGGCGGAAGAGTGCGGCAACTTGGGTCAGTTGGCACTCCGGCAGAACAAACCAGAAGAGGCCGAAGCCTACTTCCAGCAGGGGCTGAAGGTATGCCAGGAACTCGACGATCTGCCGGGTATTTCCGGCCACTATCAGGGCTTGGGTCTGGTCTATATCGGCCAGAAACGCTTGGCTGAGGCCGAAGACATCCTCAAAAAAGGCCTTGCGATTGAGGAGCAACTTCAGCGCGATGCAGGGTTGGCGCATCATTACAGTGTCTTAGGCGACGTATATAGACAGATGGGTCGGTTTGATGAGGCGGCAGAAATGTATCGTCGGACGCTAGCCATCCAACAAAAATTAGGCCACAAACAGTTTGAGGCTCGCACTATAGGTGGTCTGGGGCAGGTGCTGTGGGAGAAAGGGGACACGCGCGAAGCCTTGGCGTTGTTTCGGCAGGCGGGGGCACTATTTGACGCGATTGGCGACACCAAAGGCCACGCGGTACAAGCGGCTGTTTTGGGCAATACCTATATGGATGTTGAAAATTTTAAGGCGGCAGAGGAGGCGTATCGGCAGGCGGTGCAACTGTTTGCGAAAGTGTCGGACTTGGAGGCCGTAGCCGACGTCAGAGTGCGTTTGGGGAGAGTCTATGCGTCGAGTCAGGCTCCTTTTGATGCCTTACTTCAGTGGCGGCAAGGCCTGGAACTATACCGCGAACTTCAGCTAGACGACAAGGTTGAGTTCGTAGAAGAGTTGCTGAAGGCGAGCAGCCAAATGTAAAGGACAAAATGATGCTCAAAGCGATACAGCACCGGATATTAACCGGACTTTTCAAGATCATCAGACGGCTTGAGGAAAAGGAACGCTCGCGTCGTTTAGGTCGAGATCGATCTTCCATATTAATCTTTTTTCACGGCTTTGATAGCGTTTCTGTGCATCGTGCTTTGGTGGTGGGCAAGACGCTCCGGGGCCGAGGGTACCGCGTCGATTTTGCGGGCACGGGTCCGTTTACCGATCAAGTCCAGCAAGAGGGTTTCGCACTGCACGACCTTGCCACGCCGATACAAGACTTGGGATCAGTGCTGGATTTTGGCACCAATGAAGCAGACTACGACTCGGCCATCCAGCAAAGTGTGGAAGCCGAGCGGGCATTGATTAGCCGCTTGAAGCCCGACTTTGCTATCGTAGATTCTCGCCCCACAATGCGGGTAACGTCGGCGTTGGCAGGGATTGATGTGGTCTGTATAACGTCGGCATACAATATACCCGAGTACTCCTACTCGAATCACGCGCCTGAGTTTGTGCGTACTTGGGAGGCCATAATCGGACGTACTATTCATCGAGAATGGCCTTGTGGGACGACATTTAGGGCCATGTATCTACTCTGCGATATTCCAGCGGTTCATCCGCTGCGGCCAGAGGTATCCGACAATTACTTCTTTGTAGGACCGTTGCTGGAGGAACTCGATACAGAGGCGCAAGATGATGTAGAGCGGGAGGGGGTGTACTGGAATCTCGGCACGTTGGGAGCCGATTGGCTCTCTATTCAAGAGGCTTTGCAAAGGTTAGGGAGGCAGGGGATTCGACAGTGGGTGGTTCCACCTGTTGGCGTGCATATTGACTCGATAGAAAACTGCCAGATCGTTGATCCGAGCTTTGTGCGACAGGCCGCCTCCCAAGCGGCCATTTTTGCTGGCGGCGGCGATCCCGGTTTCTTCTACCAAGCTCTGTTCAAGGGCATACCCGTCATTGGGTTGCCTACGAATGAGCCGCAAGACTACTTCAGCGATCGCCTACAAGCCCTAGGGCTAGGTGTCAAGTTGAGCTACCGAGACTTCACCCGACCGACGGCACTCGTCCAAAGTGTAGAGGGCGTGTTAAATCACTATGCAATCTTCGCTCGACGATGCCGTACTTTTGCCACCGAAATACAACAATGGCAGGACGCCCATCGCGTCGCGGATATAGTCGATGGGTACTGGATGAGTCGCACAGAAGAAGATCAACTCGATCCGCAGTACCAGATGAGCCACCGCGACTTTGCGCGGCAGTTGTCGGTGAGCACGGTGCTCAATGACGAGCAAATTGAAGCGATACTCGTAAATGGACGCAATCGCCAGATGCCGCATGAAGTGAGACCAGATGGCATCTGGTACGATCGGTTCGATTCGTGGAATTGGCTTTACGACAACGACACTCGCTTTTTTGCGCGTGATTACGAGGCACGTGCGGAGATGCGCTCGTTCTTCATTCACCGAAAAAATGGTGCGCTTCATCCGGCTATGGAGCACCAGCGTTTGCGGTTGACGTACACCTTCACTTTGTCGGCTGTCGAAGACGCAATACATAATGTGCGGATATTCCTGCCGTATCCAATAGCTACCGACTTTCAGACCGATATAAAGCTACTGTCTTGCAGTCCTATGGAAATGCAAGAACACTTTTTGCCACACGCTGGTTTCTTCTATGGCTATCCTATCGTTTGTGATTTTAGCTCTGGTGCGGTATATACATTTTCTTACGTGTGCGAATTGACGGTTCATGCGAGAGCAATGGATCGAGCAACAGGGGTGCCCACTTCCGGACAGTTCGAGTGCTACACTACGGTCGATGAATCCTTGGTAGAACATCCACTCGTCCGTCGTTGTTGGGAGGATGTGGGTATAGACGAAGGATCGAGCGATTTGGAAAAAGCCCGTCTTTTATATGATTATTTGGCTAAAAACAAGCATTTCAAGAAAACCAAAGATAACTGCCAATGCTCTAAATGTAGCACCCTAAAAGCACTGACAGACGACGGCGGACATTGTATTACGTTGGCTCGTGCCTTTATTGCTCTTTGTCGCTTGCAAAAAATACCAGCCAGAGAGCAAACTGGGGCCATAGCGGTCAATCCTAGCGGGCCGAACCAGTACGAGAACCGGACGTATAACGAAGTGGTGTTTGGGCATACGTGGGCTGAGGTCTTCATCGCAGATTTTGGATGGCTCCCCGTGGAATTCCACGGTATCAGCATCGGTACGCCAGCACTGACGGAAGCCAATGTGCCAAGTGAAGTGTTACGCCATAAGGTCATGGAGAATAGCGATCCTTATTTTGACTTTTTCTTTGGCCATTTAGACTGTTTCCACATCGTATGCTCAAACACGGTCAAAGAAATGCCACAAGCCATTGTGTCTGAAGAAACGGACGATGGCCTCCCTCACATTTATCGACCGGATGCTCTGCGAGAGGAGTGCCGCTTGGTCTTTGAATGTGTATAAAGGAGCGAGCGCAATGGATATTTCTGTCGTCATCGCCGCCCACAATCAGCGCGATCGGTTGCGGCTTGTTTTAAGCGGCTTGGCTGTGCAAACATGCTCTGAGGAGTTTGAGACCATCGTGATAGATGATGGCAGCACGGACGGAACGGGCGATTTTCTGCGTACGTATGAGCAAATGCCCATAAAAGTCGTCCCCTTGCAGACCAACGTCGGGCGCTGTCGGGCGCGGAACATCGGTATAGCGGAAGCGAAGGGAGCTCTAGTCGCCTTTTTAGATGGAGACGCGCTACCGGCTCCCGATTGGTTGGCTCAACATTGGCAGCTATTTCAGTGCTACAACGGCGTGACGAGTGGGTTTCAGTATTGCTTGCCTCGTTTGGAATACGTCCAAGACCCACAGAGTGGGCTTCCTTGGGAGGACATTCCGGCCTCGGTAGCTCATACCATGCGGACACACCCCGACGCATTTCGGGTGACCGAGACGATGATACAGTCCGATTTCGCGGCGATTGATCGGTTCGCTCAAGAGGGTGGGTATCCCTTCCCAGAGTTAAAATTGATGCAAGACCAAGTACAAGTGCTCTTTGACCAAGTGCCCGATTCGCCGATCGGTTGGATCAGTTTTTATCCCCACAATGCTGCGGCTCCGCGTGCGGCCCTTGAGGAAGTCGGTGGTTTTGACGAAGAGTTGCCTCATTCTGAAGGATGGGATTTAGCCTATCGTCTCATGCGGAATGGGTATAAAATGCGCTTTGCGGCCAAGGCACAGAGCTATCACCTGTATCATCACCACGACTTTTTTAGCCCCCAAAATGCGTTTGCCGAATCGCAAAAGCGGCGTAAGGCTATAGACCTCATGGTGAAGAAGAATAACGATCTCAAGCTATACCTGCTCGAATTTTGGTTTGCCGCTCTATGGCCGGACTCCTTCGTTCCCGAGGAGATGCGTCTCAACAGCCTGATGGCATTCCACGAAACGCATCAGACTATTTCGGGCGAAGAAATGCAAGAGCGTACGCGAATGCTTGACCTTCATCCTTTGCGAAGGGACGTGGGCCAATGAAACGGCCATGGAAAGTTCCGCTGCACAAGAATAGGACGCTGCAAAGCTGCTTGGCCTTATCGCTGGCCTTGCATCTATTGGTGCTTTTCGGCCTCATGCCCCACGAGCGGGTTACGCAATACCCGGTGCTGCCGCCGATCATGGTCGAGTTCACCAAGCGTCCGCCGCCGCAGCGGAGCCTCACCCGCCGCCAGCGGCCCCAACAGCGTCCATTAGTGCGGCGTCCGGCGCTGCAAGCGGCTCCGGTGGTGGCGCAGCGGCCGGCTCCGGCGGCGTCGCGCCCATTGCCGGTGTTCAAGTCATCGGCCCTGCGGCTGCCGACGGCGTCGCTGCCGGGTCGGCTGATGCTGCCGATGCCGGATTTTCCGGCGCGTCAGATTGGGCCGCAGATGCGGGCGGGCGCACTAGAAGGGACGCGGCAAGGGGCCGATGAGATCGACTTGGGTTTGGAGTTGCTCGATGTAGAGGCACTGGACACGGGTCGGCACCGGGCGATGGTGGTGGTCGATCCGAAAGATCGGCGCAACCTCAAGGGATTCCTCTACATGTCTGGCCTCTATAGCCCTTCTATTGACCGGGCTGAGGAGAGTATGCGAGCTGAAAACAAGCAAGTGCGTTTTCATCACCAGATGCCGCGCCAACTGGTGGAACGACGGATGCTGCAGGGGTTGGCCGATAAGATGACCGCCCAGACGCAGGTTCACGTCGAAGTGCGCGACGCAGTGCGGCTCGATGATCCGCAGCTTTTGCAAGTGCCCTTCGTGCTGCTTACCGCCGATACGCCCTTTGAGTTTACGAACAGCGAGGCGGCCAATTTGGGGGTGTATCTGACCGGCGGCGGGTTCCTGTTGGTGGATATTGTCAGCGTATTGTGGCAAAACTACAGCGACGTTGAATTAGACATTCCGGCGGTGCGTGCCCTCATCCGCGCCAGCTTCCAAGCGGTGGGGTATCAAGAATGGAAGGACTGGCAGTTTGCTCGCCTTGAGATAACCCATTCGCTCTATCATTGTTTTTATGATATAGCCAGCTTGCCGCGGGGACTGCGCGATATGCACTATGGATCTGCGCCGCTAACCCCGGACTATTTGGAGGGCATCGTCGTTGGAGATCGGTTGGCGGGGGTGTATTCGATGCGGGGCTATGCCGATTACTGGGCGGGAGTTGGCAAGCAGGAATTGGATTGGGCTTTGACGAATAACGTAGCCAACAACCCTTTTCTGGTCAGTGCCGAGGAGCCGTTGGTGTATAATTTGGGCGTCAACATCTTGGTGTATGCGCTGACGCGAGAAGGCTCACTGGCGCGGCAATTAGTCGATGCGGACTGACCCTACTCTGGAGGTGCATTATGCGCTACTTGCTCTTAGCCACTTTGTCGTTGTCGGCTCCCCTTGGAACCTTCGCTTTAACGTGGGATTTCGACGATGGGACGACGCAAGGGTGGTCCGCCAAAAGATCTCTCGCATGGGGTGGAGTGGATGAATTTAATCTATTCCCGGGGGTGGTCGAAGACGGCGTGTGGCGGATTGATGTATTGCCCTCCGTGGCCGGGGATGCATATCCTGCGTCGAATGTCGAAGTGGTTTCTTCTACCATAGGCTACGATTCGCATCTTTTTGATCGGATCCGAGTTCGGTTTCGCACGGTCCATGACAGTCCTACGTTAGGTGCTTTCTGGCTCGCTTGGACGAACCAGTACAACCTTGCAAGTCCAGGTCTGGATCCAGAAGAGAATCCAGAAGTCGCAAACCGGTTTGCACTTCCTGGACAGCAGGGCTTCGCTTACACCACCGAGTGGCAGGAAGTGGAGTTCTCCCTTGCCAACCAAGACGAGAAAATATGGGAGGGGCTATTGCGGGATATTCGACTGGGTTTTTCCTTGCAGTCGCTTGATATAACTCAGGACCCGCGGCCCGTGAGCGAAGTGGTCAGGGAGTTTGAGATCGACTGGATCGAGTTGACGGGGGTTGAAGAGCTATTACAGGGGGAATTAGCCCCTCCTTATGTAGAGTATTCCCGCTTTGAGGGGGCTAAGCACTTTGCGCCGCCGGTCTTCTATCCGATTACCCCGGGTTTAGGGAGCCCCTTCATTGACCACTCTAGGGCCGGCGTCTTGACGGACTTGGAGGGGGATGGCGACTTAGACCTTTTCGCTGTCTGGAATTATGAGCCGGATTTGTTGATCCCAACAACGGGCTGGGTCATGGCGCTCAATGATGGTAGGGGAACCTTTAAGACCGTGCGCGTTGAGAAGGTTGGCCCCGATGGGTCGATCGAAGGGGTGCTCCTAGCGGTGCTGGCCAGCGATTTGACCGGCGATGGCCAAGACGAGATCGTGCTTTCTATCTCTAGTAGTGAAATAGCGACAGCGGTTTGGTCTGTGGGGCCGGAACTCCAAATCGAGGTGCTCACAGAAATCCGTGATCGCTGGCTGCGGGACTTGGTGGATTGGGATGGCGATGGTGGTGTTGAGTTATTTGTAGGAAAGACGACGCTTGAGGGAAGCACGTTAGAGGTCTGGGATGTAGAGCATGGGGTGTGGACGTCCTCCGAGGCGGCGGTCTCCAAAAACTATGCAGCCACTCAGATCGGCGACTTTACGAGCGATGGGGTGCTGGAGGTGCTGTGGGAACCAATAGCCGGACGGGTAGCCCCGCGGGTAGTGGCTGGTTTTAGTGACGATTTTCAGGGGGGCGAGTTCGTTGAATTCGAGGCGTATAAGCCTGTATTACGGGTGGGCGATATGGAATTCGAGGTAGAGAATCCCATTATAGATGATGGCTTCGGCTCTTTTGAAGTCAATCTGGCAGGACCTGTTTTGCGAGCGGGCGATTTTGATGGCGATGGGCAGGTCGATTTGCTCACGGCGTTCATACGCGTCCGAAACGAAGGCGTCAAGGGCCTAGTGATGCAGCGAGGGAGAGCCGGGGGTGGGGCAGAAGCCGAGGTGCTGTATGACGAGCGGCTGTTTCTGCACTCGCCGGTGGTCGTGCGCGACTTGAATGCCGATGGCGTGGATGACTGGGTGTTCATCGGCGGGGACCGGGCGTCGGGTTTTGGGGTGTTTGTCGAGTGGGGCGGGGGCCTTAATCCCGCCAAGGAAGTGGAGTGGCATCGCTTGGCCGGCAATGGGACTGAGGTGCTGCCTGGGGATGTTGATGGGGATGGCGATCTGGACTTGGTCGTGTTGAGTCGCCTTTCCGAGGGGGGGCATACTGCCGATGGGGTGTACGTGCTCAAGAGTTTAGTCGCCGATCAGATAACAGCCGTGCAGACGCCAGCGGCAGCGCGGCCAGTGCAATATCGGCTGGGCGATAGCTATCCCAATCCGTTCAACCCCACGATGGTGATTCCCCTCGATTTGGCGACCGACCAAAGGCAGGTCCACTTGGCCCTCTACGATATGTTGGGTCGTCGGGTGCGTCAGGTGTGGGACGGTCCGCTGGGGGCGGGTACGCATCGGTTTGTATGGGATGGCCGCGACGAGGCGGGTAAGGCGGTGGCCGCCGGGGTGTATATCTATAAGGTTGAGGTGGATGGACGGGTGGAAGCGAAAAAGACGACGAAGCTGCCGTGAGGGGACATTCCTTTGAGAAGGGCGTGGGCCAATGAAACGGCCATGGAAAGTCCCGCTGCACAAAAATAGCAAGCTGCAAAGTTGCTTGGCGTTGTCGCTGGCCTTGCATCTGCTGGTGCTTTTCGGACTCATGCCCCACGAGCGGGTTACGCAATACCCGGTGCTGCCACAGATCATGGTTGAGTTCACCAAGCGCCCGCCGCCGCAGCGGAGCCTCACCCGCCGCCAGCGGCCCCAACAGCGTCCGTTGGTACGGCGTCCGGCCCTGCAAGCGGCTCCGGTGGTGGCGCAGCGTCCGGCCCCTACGGCGTCGCGTCCCCTGCCGATGTTGCAAGCGGCGTCGCTGCGGATACCAACCGCGTCGCTGCCGGATCGGCTGATGCTGCCGGTACCGGATTTCCCGGCGCGTCAGATTGGGCCGCAGATGCGGGCGGGCGCACTAGAGGGGACGCGACAAGGAGCCGATGAGATCGACTTGTCTTTGGAGTTGCTGGATGTGCAGGCGCTGGACACGGGGCGGCACCGGGTGATGGTGGTGGTCGATCCCAAGGACCGGCGCAAGCTCAAGGGATTCCTCTATCTGTCCAACATCCATAGCCCTTCCATCGAACGGGCTGAACGGGAAAACAGCGGCTCAGAAGTACGCCCCTTTTCGCAGACGCGCCAAGTGGCAGAAAAGCGGATGCTGCAAGGGTTGGCCGACAAGATGGTCGCCAGTACGCAGGTTCACGTCGAAGTGCTCGACGCGGTGGCACTTGACGATCCTCAGCTTTTGCAAGTGCCCTTCGTGCTGCTGACGACGAATGCGCCCTTTGAGTTTACCGAGGCCGAGGCGGCCAACTTAGGGGCGTATTTGACTTCGGGCGGGTTCCTGTTTGCGGAGATTGTGCGCTTTTTGTGGCCCAATTACAGCGATGACCAGTTAGACATTCCGGCGCTGCGTTCGCTCATTCGCGCCAGCTTCGAGGCGGTGGGTTATCAAGAATGGAAGGACTGGCAGTTTAGCCGCTTAGAGATGCCCCATCCGATTTATCACTGCTTCTACGATGTGGGTAGCCTGCCGCGCGGGATGCGCGATATGCACTTTATAGCTGAACAAGACTACCCGCCGCCGACTCCTGACTATTTGGAAGGCATTGTGGTGGGGGATCAGTTGGCCGGGGTGTATTCGCTGCGGGGCTACGCCGATTTCTGGACGGGAACCGCCGAGCAGATGCGGGATGAGGGGTTGAGAAATAATATAAGCAATAGTCCGTTTCTTCTTTCCGGCGTCGAGGAGATGGCGGTGTACAATTTGGGCGTCAATCTCGTGGTGTATGCGCTGACGCGAGAAGGCTCACTGGCGCGGCAATTAGTCGATGCGGATTGATGTTTTATTGGAGGG
This sequence comes from Candidatus Latescibacterota bacterium, assembly GCA_022820705.1. Lineage (GTDB taxonomy): Bacteria > Latescibacterota > UBA2968 > UBA8231 > UBA8231. The sequence continues at coordinate 12,202 of JAJEEZ010000465.1, forward strand.
TATCAGCATGATACGCATTAACACGTTGGATCGCTGCGGCGAGACCTTAACCATCGAACTGATGGGCTATATCCACAAGAGGGAGTTCCCCATCCTGCACGACTTCCTGAAAGAGTGTGCCGAGGAGGGCATAACCGAGGTGTGCATCGTGGCGAATGAGGTGCGGAGCCTGTATCCGTTGCTCCAGCAAGACGTGATCGGCTTGGGGCAACTGGGATTGCGGTTGCGCTTTCAGCAGCTTCGTTTGTCCATCCGGGGAACGTTAGAATTTTGGGGATTGGAGGCATGGATTGATGATGAGTAAGATGTGTTTTTGGGTCGGCTTGGCCGTGCTGTGCGGCTCACCGGCGCTGGCTGGCGAGTGGGTGCAGGAAGGGGCCGACAGTTTCGCGGCTGGCCTCTTTGACGGCGCGGAGCTCGACCGCTTGGGCGGGGTGTCGCTGGCCTCCTTTCGCGGGGTCAACCTCGCGTTGGCTGCGGTCGCTTCGTCCGGGCCGAACACCTTGAGCGGTCGCCGCAGCGTTACCGACGGCAATGCCGACACCGAGTGGCGCTTTGACAACGAGGTCGAAGTGTTGGGCAAGTGGATTCGCATTGACTTGGGCGGCGACCGGGGCGTCAGCCAAGTGCGCCTCGTGCCGGGCAAGACCGTGACCCAACGACCGCTGTTTTTCGTCAAAGGCTACCGCCTCGAAGTGGCGCGCGAGGCCACGCCCGACGATTGGGTGTTGGTGGCGCAACAGGCCGAAAACACCCGCCCGCTGGTCGATACGTCGGCCGATTCGACGTGGATTGAGATTGGTGCCGATGGGGAGCCGCTGCCGGTGTTGGGCCGCTTTGTGCGCCTGCGGCTGACGCGGGAAGACCCGCCCAACTGGGTCTCCATTGGCGAGGTGGAAGTGTTTGGCGAGGGCTTCCGCGCCGAGGGTGCGTTTGAGTCGGCCGTGTTTGACGCCGGGCAGCCGGTCAACTTGGGGCGGGTGTGGTTTGCGGGCCAGACGCCGCCGGGCACGGCCTTGCGGGTGCAGTTCCGCACCTCAGCCGATGGGGAAATGTGGCCCGAATGGCACCGGGTGCCGGCGTGGGATTTGGCCCAAGTCGGCGCTGGCGTGGCCCTGACCGAGCCGGAGCCGGCGCGGTTTGTGCAGTATCGGGCGGTGATGGAAACGCGCGATCCGCTGCAAGCGCCGCGGCTTGAGCAGGTGAAGGTCGCGTTTGGAGAGCAACTTTTTGCCGCAGCCGTGGCCGCGGCCATTGCGCCGCTGCGGCCGGTGTTGGGCGCGGAGACTGCGTTTACGTACACCTTCGACGTGGAAATCGGCCCGGACGACCTCGGCTTGGACCGCGTGCATATCGGCCTGCCGGGCGTGGTGCAGCAGGTGCGGTTTGATGGGGTGGCGTTGCCGGAGGAAGGGTATGCGGCTGGATGGGACGATGCGGGTCTCGGCGTGGTGTTGGGCGCTGAGCATCAGGTGCGGCGGTCCGGGCGGCTCGAAGTGGAATTTGCCTCGGTGCTGTTGCAGCCGACGCTGGCGGTGCGGGCGGCGGTGGCCTTGGGTGCGGATGCGGATTGGCAGTACGGGCGGCCGGTGGCAGAAGAGGCGTGGACGTTGGTGGGGGAAGGGGTGGTGTCTCGGGCGCTGCCGCGCGCCGGCGTGTCGGTGCGGCCCAATCCGTTCAATGCGGCGGCGGGTGCAGCGCACATTCAAATTGACTTGGCCAAGGTGCAGCACCCGCAGGCGCTGACGGTGGCGCTGTACGATTTGGCCGGGCGGCGGGTGCGGGTGCTGTGGGATGGGCTGGCGGCAGCGGGCCGCAAGCGCCTAGCGTGGGATGGCCGCGACGCCAGCGGGCGGTTGGTCTCGCCCGGGCATTATCTGCTGCGCGTTGCAATCGACGCGGACCGCGAGGATGTGTGGACGGGTCTGGTCGGGGTGGTGTACTAATGTAACTCGGCCACTGAGCCTGTCGAAGTGGACGCTTCGACAAGCTCAGCGTCCTGATGAAGCAGAGCGTCCTTATACCTAAAGGTGATACAAAAATTATGCGTACCTACTGCCAAGCCATCCTCTGGAGTGCCTTGCTGTGGTGCGGGCGTCCGCTGTGGGCCGATTTGCCCGACGCCGAGCCCTCGCGCCATTTCTTGCGCCGCCCGCCCCTGAGCGCGTACACCAATTACGGCGAGGACCTGTACCGGCCCTATCGCCGCGAGATCCGCTTGGCCCCGCGCTACGACTTCTTGGGCCGCTTTCTCGCCGAGGGCTTCTTAGTCTATGAGCTAGACGAGCAGCGGCCCGGGGGCAGCCGCATCCTCAAAGATCGGCTCTATCGCTCGCTCAACAACCTAATCGTCGCCCACGACAGCTACGGCCCGTGGCACTGGTCCTTGACCGTGGGCGACGAGGTGCGCACCGAGTTTACGCCGTTGACCTTGCGGCAGGCCGGCTTTAATGGCTTGCGCTGGGACGTGGTTTTTCCGGCTAACAAAATTACCTTGCTGACCACGCGTGGCTTTGACTCGTCGCTGTTTCCGACGCTCAACAGCTTTTCCGATCCGGTGGCCCAAGGGCGCGGCACACTCATCGACTTTTTGGAGCGCACCGAAGAAAATCCGGTGTACAACATCGCCGGGCACTGGCAGACCCGGGTCGGCGATGTGCTGCGCTTTGGCGCGACATTGGTCAACCAGCATCAGGCCAATACGGCCCGAGGCAGCGAAGGCGGCTTTTTGCGCGGCAGCATTCCCTATCCGGCCATGCAGCCGCCGGCCGAGATTACCGTGCGGGTGCGCGACGACTCGCCGCAAAGCGACGAGGCCGGGGCTGTCGTGTACGACATTGTGCTCGAATTGGTAGGAGAAGGGCCGGAAGGGGAGGCCACGATCAGCAGCGATCCGGCCGACGACCGGTTTGCGCCAGGGCTGCAAGCGCAAGTGTTGGGCGGTCGGCGCGGCGATGGCTTGCGCGAGGTGCGTGGCGAGGAGGCAGTGGAGTACCTGTTTGTGGTGCCGGAGGATTTTGCGCCGCGCCGGGCGCGGGTGCGGGCTTTAGTCGCTAATGATTACCGCATTGAGGTGGCGCAACAGCACCCCTTTTTCGACGCGCTGCGCAATCAGTTTACGCCGCGCAACACGTCCTTTGAGACGCGGGTGCGAGCGCCCGGGGAGGTGCGCGATTTTTCCAACCGCCGGGCCGTGGAGTTTGACCACGGCTTTACCACCGGCCAGACGCTTTTCGGCTTTGACGCCGCGGCCACGTTTGTCGGCCTGAAGGTGCGCGGCGAGTACCAGCGCAACTTGCTCTACCGCAGCTTCCCGGTGCTGCGCGGCCAGCGCGACCAGTTGCGGACCGCGGCGTGGTACGTCCACGCGCTCAAGGATGTGGGCCGCTTGGAGGTGGGCGGCGAGCTCTTCCGCATTGGGCCGCGCTACGGCGGCGGGTACGACAGTCGGCGCGGTGGGGTGCGGCTCTACACCGACTTGGGCGGCGACAGCCGAGACCAACAGATGCTTTCGGAGTTTCCCCTCGTCGATGACAACGACGACAACGACCGCTACGCCGACGACAATTTGCGCGATTACCCCAACGGCTCGGAGACCGAATCAGGCGTATTCCCCGGGCTAGACGAAGACAACGACAACATCCCGGACGACGACAAAAACGCCAATGGGGTGCCCGATTTTGAGGAGCCGTTTTTGCTGTATTATTCCGATCCGCAGGAATTTGTCTATGGCATTGACCTAAACAACAACGGCGTGATTGACGAGCGCGAAAACGACAACAAGCCCGACTATCCCTACGACCGCGACCGGCGCGGCCTGCACGGGTTTGTCGCCCTGCCGGATTGGCGCGGCCTGTCGGCTGGGGTGGGCTACTATCGCCAAGAGGAAATCGCCGGGCCGGGGCAGGCCGTGTCGCGCTACGGGCGGGTGTCTTATGGCTTTGACGTGCCGCGCTGGGGAAAAGTCCAACTCGATCACGACAGCAAGCGGGTTGAGGACACGGTGCCGGATTCGGTGTATGTCTTTCGCGCCGGTGAGAACAACAACCCGGACCAGCCGCCCACGCCCGATGCCTTGCTGATGGCCGATTCGTGGGTGCATACCTCGTTTGTCGGCACCCGGTTTGAGCGGCTGGACCAGTTCCACCTTGAAAACAACGCCCAGTGGATCTTGAACCGGCAGCTAGCGGCTGATGCCCGCATGCAGACCTTCACAATGGTCAACAAGGCCGACTACACGTACGAGTTGGCGCGCCTGCGCGTCCAAGCCATGATTAAGCATCTGTACAAGCACGTTACCGCCAGCGACCGGCGGCGGGCGGTGGAGTCGTGGAATCAGATCGCGCCCATCCTGCGCGTGGATTGGACGTTGACTGAGAATACGTTGGTGCAATTTGGCCAGCAGGGGATGGGGGTGCCGTTTACGCGCACGTTGATGCCGGGGCTGGCCTTCCGCTTTATCGACCGGGTGGATCGGGAGCGCGAGCTGCGCTCGGCCAGTTCGGTGCTGATGTTCACGGTGCGCGGCACGTACATCGGCTATACTATTGTCTCCAACACCGGGATTGAGTTGCGCCACGAAGAATTTGCCGATCCGGCCGTGGCGCGCACCCGCGACGGCGGGGTGTCGCGGTTTTTCATCTCGGTCATCGCCGGATACGACCGCTGATGGCCTCTCGTCTTGCTTTTTGTACGCAGGGGTCGAATCGGTATATTTTGAAGAATTAGGAGGATGACATGAGCATGATACGAACGCATATCTCGGTGGACCAAGACCTGTACGAACGGGCTAAAAATCTGGCTAAGCACCAAGGTATCTCACTGGCCGAACTGTGCCGACGGAGTCTAGAGGAACTCGTGGATCGGCAGTCGAGCGACAAGCCGTGGATGGCATACGCCGGCAGTGTTGACGGCGACGCGGACGACAGTTCAACCGTGGACCAGGTCGTTTATGACCGCGAAGCGCCGTGAACGCCGCTAAGGTGTTTTTAGACACTGGCATCTTCATCGCATTCTTGGTGCTGAAGGACCAGTACCACCGGCAGGCCCTGTCGCTTTTTAGTGGGCCGCGTCCTTGCTGGTTCACATCGACACTGGTTCGGGCGGAAGGCTATTCTTGGTTCCTCCACAAACACGGGGAAGAATCCGCACGCAAGTTTCGCTTTTTCCTCGACAGTCTGGAGGGTCTCGAGATATTCGACGCCGACGCCAATCTTCACCAAGAGACCTGCCGCATATTGGATCGTCTGCGGGGCACCCGGCTGACTTATGTTGATGCGTCGAGTCTGGCGTTGATGGCACAGCACAAAATCAAGATGGTCTGGGCAACAGATCACCACCTCGGGCTGACAGGTGCTGAGGTGCTGCCTCAAGCCTGAACCTTTGATGTTTGGGGCACTGCTTGGAGGCTAACGACAAGAGGGTGAAAGGCGAATAAAAATGGCTATTTGGCTTCCGTTGGTGATGGCCGGCTTAGTGGCCGGCAGTCAGTTGGTGACCAATCCCGAGGACTTGGGCAAGCGCTTTGCGCGGGCGCAAAAGCTGCTGGCTACCGGCGATTTTGCCGGGGCCCAGCGGATCTACGAGGGCGTGTTGGCCGTGCAGGATGGGGCGCTGCTGCGCGCCTCGGACGTGCGCGTGGAGGTGGATGAGCGTGCGGTCGGCGTGCAAGCGGCCGCGCGCTATCAGTTGGCCAACATGGGCCGCAAGCAGGCGCAGTTGTGGCGGGAAGAGGCCGCACTGGCCGATTCAGTGGAGGCCGATTCGCTGAAGGGACTGGCGACGGCGTCCTTGCGGCAAGCAGCGGACCGGTTTGTCGCGCTGCGCGACGAGGTGGGCTTTGAACTGCGCGAGACCGCGGCGTATTTGGTGGTGGAGTGCTTTTTTGAGGCCGAGGAGTACGCGCAGGCCGCGGAAGCTGGTCAGGTGTTGTTGCGTTTGTTTCCCAGCGGGCGGTACGCCGAGCGGACGCGCTATACGCTGGGCTGGGCGTGGTTTCACCAGCGGGAATACGCGCAGGCAGTGGCGGCCTTTGCCGAGTACGTGCAGGATGCGCCGACCGGGATGCGCGCGGCTCGGGCGCGGTTGCAGATGGGATTGGCGCTGGAGGAGTTGGCGCAGTATGAGGACGCGCTGGCGGCGTTTGGCAAGCTGGCCGATTCCTACGATCCGGCGGAGATGGACGACGCCGAGAAGCGGGCGGTGGCCTTGGCCGGGTTGCGCGAAGGGCAGTCGCGGCGCACGCTGGCAGCCAAAGCGTGGATCAAGCGCGGCGATATGCTCAAGGCGCTGGAACGCTACGAAGAGGCACTAAGCGCTTATAAGAAGGTCAGCCGAGATTTTCCGCAGGAGCCGCAGTTGGCCGAGCAGGCGTGGGTGCGGCAGGCCCTGTTGGCTGAGACGATGCACGGGGTAGATGCCAGCTTGGAGGTGTATCGCTATGCGGCCGAGCAGGCCGAGCGGCCGGCGTTTCGGGCGCGGATGCAGGCTGGGCTGATGAGCTTGCTGTTTGACGAGGGCCGCTACGCGGAGTCGCTGGCGGCGCATCGGCTCTACCTGACGGCCTACACGGCGTTTGCGGATGAGGCCGGGGTGTCGGTGGACGAGGCCGTGTTCCGCCAAGCCGAGTGCCTGCGGCTGCTGGGGGAAGAGAGTGCGGTCGCCGATAGTGCCGAAGTGTGGTTTGCCGAGGCATTGGCTTTGTACGGAACGGTGGAAAACTACTTGGCGGCCGAGGCCCTGTTTTGGCAGGGGACGATCCATCAGGCGCTCGGCGACTCGACCGCAGCCTTGGCGCAGTTTGATCAGGTCGTGGCCGGGGAGGCCACCCCAGAGCTGAGCTGCCGCGCCCTATTGGAGATTGCTCGCCTGCGCCACGAGCAGCGCGACGCGCTCTACGAACAGATTTTGGCCCAATGTGGCGACGCCGAGGTGCGCGGGTTGGCGGCGCTGATGTTGGGCCGGCGCTACCGGCAGGCCGGGCGCGGCGAAAAAGCGCGTCAAGTGCTGGAATCCATCGCCCCGACCCAGCCCCAGTACGCGTACGCCCAGCTCGAACTGGCGCAACTGCACGTGGAGGCCGGCAAGGCCGATGCGGCGATAGCGCTGATTGCGCGGCAGCTAGCGCAGACGCCGAATGCCGAGTTGACCGCCCAGTTGGGCCTGTTGCACCAGCGGCGCGGCGAGCACGAGCAGGCCCTGCCGCTGTTGCGCGAGGCCCTGCCGCTGTTGGCCGGGGCTACGGCCGCGGCCGCGCAGGTGGGGTTGGGCTGGAGCTTGTACAAGACCGAGCAGTACGAGGCCGCGTGGGCGGCGTGGCAAGCGGCGTGGCAGACCGGGGCGTTGGCCGGCGATCAGCAGCGCACCCTGTTGCAGGCCATGAGCGCGTGTGCGCAGACCTTGAAGGACAGCGGGCGCATGGAGCGGGTCTATCGGGCGATGGTTGCCGACGAGGCCACCCGCGTCGAGGGTTTGTTGGGGTTGGGACAGTGGTATTTGGATCAAGGGGAGGCCGCGCAGGCGGCGGCGTACGTGCGTCCCTTGCTAGCGCACGAGGATCGCGCATGGCTGCTGGTGGGGCGGGCGCTGGTGGCGCAAGACAGCTTGTCGGCGGCGCGGGCGGCCTTGGCTGAGGGGCTGGCGCGGGTAGCGGACTCGGCGCAGGCCGCGGAATTCCACTTTGAGCTGGGCAGCGTGGCCTTGGGCGAGCGCGATTACGAGGCGGCCGAACGGGCGTTTAGCGCGGCCTTGGAGCTGGCTCCGCGCCGGGGGCTTCAGGCTGCGGCCCTGTTTTACAAGGGGCACAGCCTGCAAGCGCGGGGCGAGCGGGCGGCCGCACAGGCGGCTTTTGAGGAGTTGGTCGCAGCCTATCCCGAGCAGCCGCAGGCCCCGGAGGCCGAGTTGCTGATCGGCGAACTGTACTACGAGACGGCCGAGTACGAGCGGGCGCTGGCGTGGTACGAGCGGGTTCTCGACGCGTACCCAGACAGCAAGGACGCGCCCGAAGCCCTGTACGGAGCGGCGTGGTGCCAGTTGGAGTTGGAGCGCATTGAGCCGATGCGCGACCTGTTTTTGCGCTTGGTGCGCGATTATCCCCAGCACGAGCGCGCTCATCAGGGGCTTATGCATCTGGGCGATTACTACTACAATGGCCACCAGTTTCTCAAGGCATCGCGGCTGTATGAGCAAGTGGTAGAGCGCTTCCCGGAGACGGCCGATGCCGTGCAAGCGCGTCAATTGCTGACCTATCTGGCCGATACCGAGGCCGACTCGCTCTACAGCAAGGGCATGGCGCTGTACGACGAGGGCGAGTTTGTGCAGGCCATCGGGGTGTTGGAGGAGGTGATTGTGCGCTACCCCAACACGCCGAGCGAGGCGGCGGCGCGGTGCAACATTGGGGTTTCTTATTATCAGATGGACAACTGGCGGCTGGCCGCGATAGCGTACGAAGAGGCGGTTGAGGCGTTAGAGGGGAGAGAGGAAGAATGGCGCGCCTTGGAATTTGCCCGCAGCAATCGGGAACTGATCGGTCGCCTGTACTTGGGCGAGGTGGCCGCGGAATGAAAACATGGGGATGGAGTGTGCTGGCGCTGCTTTTTGCGGCAGGCTGCATTCGGTTTCCGCCGGATTTGCGCTATGCGCTGCACGTGGTGCCGCAGGAGAGCCTGCTAGTGGATGGTCGCTATTACTTCGACTCGGAGGATAGTACCACGGTCTTCGAGCAGGAGGGGTTCCGCCTCAAGCTGCGCTACTTAAGCGATCAGGCCCTGAATCAGGAATACGCTCGTTTTACCTTCCGCGAGCCGAATCTGAATCCCTTTACTTACGGACAGGACCGCGACTTGGACCGGGGCTATGCGCCGCCGCGCTTTACGGTCTTTGCGCTGACGGTGGTCAACCAGAGCTATCCCAAGGTGATGATCGATCCGGCGAAGATGGTGCTGCGCACCGACCGAGGCGGTGAGTACCGCTACTGGGGTGTGCTCAAGCGCGACGCGGACCACAGTTTTGAGCGTTACTACATGGAGCGGCGCGGCAAAGGCGGCAATGAAGACTACTACTATCAGGAGCGCATGGGCTTGGTGCGGGAGGCGTTGTTTAGGCGGCACACCTTTGTGTTTAAAGGGGACGACTATACCGGCAAGGTGGTCTTTGCGCCGCTGCACGCCGAGGTGCGCGCGATCACCGTCGAGGTGGAGGATATGGTCTTGCGGGTGGATGCCTTTGACCGCCCCAAGGAGGTGACGAGCGCGTCGTTTGCGTTTGCGGTGACGCATGAGATTGCCTCGGTGCAGCCAGCGAAGGCGGAGGCGGCGCACTGAGTATCTACATCGGTCCAGAGTGCTTTGGGCGCGGGTGCGTGCGAGTGTGTATATTTTTGTTGCCCAAGCAAGGAGAGCACGCCACCCGTGATCTTAACCCTGCCAACAGACAAGCTGACGCCGCGCACAGCCGATGAATTCCTCGTAGAATTTCTCGACTACGCGCACGGAGCCGTGCCGGGGCAACCCTTGGAGGTTGATCTACGGCCTCTGCACTTTATTGATCCCTACGGCTTGGTGGCCTTGTGCTTGCTGACGCGCTACGGGGACGCGCTCTCGTCGCGGGTCGTCTTTCACCTGCCTCACGCCTTTGCATTGCGAACCTATCTGGGACGGGTGCGGTTCGCCGCGGCCGTGGATGGGGTTGAACTGGTTGGGCCGGCGCTCATCGTGGATCAGGAGCGGGAAAAGGAAGAGAGCGAGGCCCTGCTGGAAATCACGCGGATTGAGGAGCGGGCGGATATCGAGACCGTGTTGGGCAAGATCGGTCAGCGCGTCGAGGCGATTCTGGCCGAGGAATTGCGCTACACCGAGGTGGAGATCAATCAGTTTAAAAACGTCGTCGCCGAATTGTGCCACAACATTCTCGACCACAGCGAGAATTGGGGCTACCTCACGGCCCAGCGCTACTTGGACTCGCGGGCGGGGAAAAAATACGTGGTCATCGGCGTGGGGGATCTCGGCATCGGGATCAAAAAGAGTCTATCGGTGCGCTATGACGCGGCGGACTGGTCGCATGGCACGGCTATCCTCAACTCGTTGCAGAAGCACTTTTCCCGCGACGCCACGCGCGGTCTCGGGCTGTACATCGTCAACCAGATTTGCAATCGCTACAACGGCTCGTTGCACATCCGCTCGGGAGATACGCGGGTCTATATTCGCGGCCAGCGGCACTGGGAACACGCTTCGGTCCACTTTCCCGGCACCCAAATTGCCATTGCGCTCTATCAGCGCGAAGGAGGCGAGTAGGCGATGTTCGGTCAGCATCACAGGCCCCCCAAACCGCCCCGCTACGAGCCTTGGTTGCTGTTGGCCCTAGCGGTGGTCATTGCCGGCCTCGGCGTGGTCGCATACGTAGCCGTGAGCTTCTTATTTCCCGGCCTCTAGCCCCATCATATTGGTATTCGTCTAATTCCGCATCGCTCATTTTGTGGTAGAAATTGCTTGACAGTCGGGAAATCTCCGCGTAAGTTTCCTTAATTGAATACAGTTAAGCTATTTTTTAACTACAGGAAAGGCGCGGCTCATGGATACAGCCGTTGAAGAGCACGTACAGCAGCAGGCCATACACCAAGCCCCCGCATACCTGTTTTCCGGCGAACAGGGCATCCTCAGCGGACGGCCCCGAGGGGCCGAGTTGCTTGAAGAATTGATGCAGCACCTGCTCAGCGGTCCAACCGACGCGGCCACGCCGCTCGATTTCTCTCGCGTTTCGTTCATGGATGTCTCGTGCGCCGACGAGATGCTCAACAAGCTGCTCTTGCGCCTGACCAGTGGTGAGATAGGGCATCGCTACGTCTATATCGCTGAGGCCAATATCTCGGTGCGCGAGACTATCGCGGCCGTGCTGCAACTGCGCGAGTTGGCCGCGCTATACAAAGACGGCGAGCGCGTCGAGGTGCTCGGAGTGCTCAAGACGCCGATGCGCGAGGCGCTCGACGTGCTGCTGGCGCACAAGTGCGCGACCTCGGCCGAGATCTCCGACGCGCTCGGCAAAAACATCAACATCGTCTGCAATCGCCTTAACGCCCTGCAACGCCTCGGGTTGGTGTGCCGCCTGCGCGATGGGTCGGTCGCTGGCGGCGGGCGGCAATTCTATTATGTCTCGATTGTCTAAATACTCCCTAGCATCGGCCTTAGCCGCTGCCTTGGCCTTAGGAGCCGTGGCGGCCAAGCTGCGTAGCGACCACACCTTCGTCGTCGAGGCCAGCGTGGAGAACTTTCGCGATGCGCCTAACGGCACCAAGCTGGGCACTTTGCTGGCTGGTACGGAGATCGAGTCCATTGGCGAGGAGGGCCGATGGGTGCGCTTCCGCGTCGAAGGCTGGGTCTGGGGGCCTTCCTTAGAAGGCTATGTTTCCGAAGAGGAGCGCGATGAGCTGGAGGAGGAGCCGATCCCGCCGCTCCAAGACGAACGGCCCCGGATCAAGGAACTGGTCAACGACCGCTATGGGGTGTTCTATGGGGTTGGGTTGGACGAGGATGTCGGTCGGCTGTGGCTGCGGTTCCGCGTCCGCGACATCGAGCGCGAGGCGTGGGAGCGGCGCGCATTTGCCGTACAGCGCGGTGCAGCCGAACTGTTGCAGGGCCGCGTCGAGTTCAGCGAAATCCGCATTGAGACCAACCGGCCCGACGGCAGCGGCGAGGTAGGCCAGTACATCGCCGCGACGGCTGCCGCCGACTTGGCTGATGCCGGTGAGGATTGGGCGGTGTGGCGGCAGCACACGCATTTTTCGATTGATGGGGGCGAAACGTGGGAAGAGGCCGAATAAATGCGCGCATCGCGACGGGGCCGATCCAGAGCGGCCCGCAAGGCTAATGCCATGTTGGATTTGTATGCGGTAAAGACCCAAATAGACAGCATGGTGGCCGACGAGCGCCGCGTCCAAGAAGACTTTCGCGCCAAGCTCGAATTGGCGTTGGCCGAATACCGGCGCTGGCTGCCCGAGTGGGAGCGCTTGGCTCGCAAGATCGACGACAGCCGCACCTCTTGGCTGTTGCCCGGCTTGGGTGAGGGCCTCGGCGGCGGAATCGACGCGCCCGACCGCCCGAACACCATCAGCATCGCCGCCACGGACGGCTCGCAAATTTTTCCCGACCGCCACGAGATATCGGCCTGTTTTCTGATCAACATCGGCTACATCCTGCTGCACTACGGCACGGGCGAGAAGCCGCTGATGAGCAGCAAGCCGCGGCTCTACTACCGAGAGGAGGAAATCTACGAGGAATGGGGCGGGGCGCGGGTCTTCGTCAATCGCGAGCTCGTCGGCTTCAAGCGCGGCCTCATGGAGTTCACTGAGCTGGCCGATTTGGCGTTGGCAGCCCACGCCGAGGGGCACCGGACGTTGGCGCTTGCCGATGGTACGCTGATTCTGTGGAACTTGGAGGGCAAGCCGCAGGACTTCCGCGCCGCGCACCTAGAGGCCACCATAGCGGCGATGGATGAATTGCGCGAGGCGCGGGTGCCGGTGGCTGGGTACATCAGCCAGCCGGGGAGCCAAGAATTGATCAACGCCCTCAAGCTGGGACTGTGTCCGCTTGAAGCGGCCGACTGCGACCGCTGCCCCTATCAGGAAGAAAATCAACTCCACTTCAGCCGCGAAGAAATCGACACGCTGAACGGAGACTTGTGGCAGGGTCGCGGCTTGCCTTGTAGCCCCGTTGAGGGGCTGAGCGACGCGGTCTTGGTGCGGCGGGTACTGCGCCCTGGGCAACGCACGCCGCTCTACCGCAGCGCGTCCAAAATCCTCGCCGAGTACGGGCCGCATCACATCTACTACTTCTACCTACACGTGGGAACGGAGATCGGCCGGGTCGAAGTTCCAGAATGGGTGGCGACCGATCGAGAATTGCTCGACTTGGTTCACGCCTGTTTGTACGACCAAGCCGAAAAGGGCCAGGGCTATCCGGTGGCCTTGGCCGAAGCGCACGAGCGCGCTGTAGTGCGCAGTGCGGACCGCGAGACATTCTATCGCTTTTTGCGCGACACCTTTGTCAAAAACGACCTGCAAACCCACTTGTCAACCAAGAGTTTTAAGAAGCGCTACACTGGTATTTAGGGGAGGCCACTGTGGAGACTATCAAAGAGCGCGAGCGCAGCCCGCTGAGCCGATTCTTGCCCGAGTCGCTGCCGCTGCCCAGCGACGCCGAGGACGAACGGACTCACGTGGGCGAAGTGGTCGAGAGTAGCACCACCTAGTTGATCGCCCAAGCGCGCGAGTTGCACGGCGCGCCCTCCTTTGGCCAGTTTATCCGCGTGGAGGCCGAGATGCCGGTAGTCGGCATTGTGTTTAACGTATTTACGCACTCCATCGAGCCAAATCGCCGACCCACGGCCTACGGCAAGACCGAAGAGGAACTTCGCCTAGAGCAGCCGCAAATTTTCGAGTTGTTGCGCACGGAGTTCCAAGCCCTCGTCATCGGCTACTTGGACGGCGATGAGGCCGTGCAAATCCTGCCGCCGCAGCCGGCGCGCATCCACAGTTTTGCGTACTTGTGCTCAGACGAGCAAGTGCGGGCCTTCACGCGCAGCGACGACTATCTGCGCAGCATCCTCAACACGTCCAAAATACCCACTGACGAGCTGGTGATCGCGGTGTTGCGCCACACGGTGCGCGCCCACGCCCACGCGCCGTCCTATCTGGTGCAGATGGGCAAGGAACTGTCGCGGCTCCTCAGCGACGACTACGACCGGCTCAGCTCGATTATCCGACGGGTGGTTAACTGACGATGGCAAAATACGCGCACAACGGAGTGCCAGCCGCAGCCGGTCGCGGCAAGCAAATCGGGGTCATCACCAAAGGCTCGCTAGTCGAGGGGCTGGAGATGAAGCTGGACCCCGAACAGAATGTCGAGGACATGAAGGCCGGCAAGTTCGTGGTTATCGAAGGCGACAAAAACGACTTTTTTTCCATGGTCACTGACATGCGCCTCGACGCCAACAACCAAGAAGTTCTCCTGCATCCGCCGGGCCAAGAAGACGCGCTCCTGCGCCAAGTGCTTGCTGGCACTAGCACGTACAACATCGTCTCGCTGCGGCCCATGCTGATGATGCCCAAGGATGCCGGGGCCGACGAAGGCCCGCGTCCGGTCAAGGCCATTCCGAGCCACTTCTCCGAAGTACAAGAAGCTATGGCCGACGACGTGGCCAAGATTTTCGGCTGCGAGGGCGACGCCGAGGGCCGCTACTTCAGCATTGGCAATCCGCTCGACATGGACACGCAGGTCTGCCTCGACATGATCCGCTTTGCCGAGCGCTCCAACGGCATCTTCGGCAAGACGGGTACGGGCAAGTCCTTCCTGACGCGGCTGGCGCTGTGCGGGTTGATTCACTACGACAAGGCCGTCAACCTAATCTTCGACATGCACAACGAGTACGGGTTCAAGGCCATGAAGGAAAACGGCTCCTCCACGACTTTCGTCAAAGGTCTCAAGCAGCTTTTCGGCGAGCGGGTGGCGATTTTTTCCTTAGATCCGCAATCGACCCGCGCTCGCGGCGTGCAGCCGGATCACGAGGTCTATATCTCCTACGACCAGATCACGGTCGAAGACATTGCCCCGCTGCAAGACGAGCTCAAGCTCAATCCTACGGCCGTGGAGTCGGCCTACTTGGTGTACGCGATTTACAAAGAGCGCTGGCTGAGCACGCTCTTGAAGTTGGAAGGCCCGGATGTGGAGGAATTCGCCCGCGAGATCGGCGCGCACGCTGGGTCTTTAGTCGCCTTGCATCGCAAGCTCAAGCGGCTGGAAAACTTTCCCTTTATGGTCTCCAAGCTACGGGACGGCGACGTGGTGGACCGCATCATGGAATATCTCGACAAGGGGATCAACGTGGTGCTAGAGTTCGGGCAGCAGACGAGTATGCTGTGCTACTTGCTGGTGGCCAACATCATTGCGCGGCGCATCCACGAGATGTACGTCAAAAAGAGCGAGCGTTTCTACGCCACCCAGCGCCCTGAAGATCAGCCGCGTCAGCTCATGATCACCATTGAGGAGGCGCACAAATTCCTCAACCCCATGGCGGCGAAGCAGACCATCTTCGGCACCATTGCTCGCGAGATGCGCAAGTACTACGTCTCGCTGTTAGTTGTCGATCAGCGGCCGTCGAGCATTGACGACGAAGTACTCTCGCAGATCGGTACGCGCATCACGGCCCTGCTCAACGACGAGAAGGACATTCAGGCAGTACTCACCGGCGTCAGCGGCACCGAAGGGCTGCGCAGTGTGCTGGCCAGCCTCGACTCCAAGCAGCAGGCCCTGATCATCGGCCACGCCGTGCCCATGCCAGTAGTGATCAAGACCCGCGACTACGACGCCCAGTTCTACAGTGCGATGGGCTGTATGGACGACCTGCCCGCTGAGGAGCGGCGGGAAAAGGTAGAGCGGGATGTGGCGGCGTTGTTTGGGGAGTAGGGGAGCTTACTTGAGCAACAGCGTCCCGATGGTAGAAATCCAACTGGCCAGGACGACGCCGAGCGTCCAGTGAAATTTGGTGTTCATTTCCTTGCGTAGTCCCTCGAATCCAGTGTTCATTTCTTGGCGTAGCTGATTGGTTCGGGCGTCGATTTTTTGGTCTGCGGCTTCGAATCTGGCATTCATTTCTTGGCGCAGCTCCGCAAATCCGGTGTTCATTTCTTGACGCAGTTGGTTGGTTCGGGTGTCGATTTTTTGGTCCAAGGCGTCGAATCGGGTGTCGATTTTTTGGTCCAAGGTGTCGAACCGAGCGGCAGTCCTTTGCTCTAAAGTCCCAAATCGCTGGTCCCATTTTTGATCTAGAGTGCGTAGATCGTCTTCGATCAGGGTCAGGCGGCGATCTACTTGGAGTAGGACGTCGCGCGTCGTCAACTCAGTAAGGGGTTGTTCGGCAGGCATGGGATCGGCATCTCTTCTGGCTTAAAAATTAAAATACGCTCAAAAATTGAGTATGCAAAATTTGGGCCAGTAGCGTTACACAGAGGGAGCCGGCGGGCGGCATAGTCGGCGTATGTAGCGTTTCTAAGACGCCGTGTTTCCTTTTGGTCTCATTCTCTCAACGCTAAGCTGAGCGCATTCCATTTGTGTATTGCCAGGTCAATCGTAGCTTGCCAGACCCTTAGACCTCACCTGTTTGCCGATTCCCTGTGCCTGCTTGTTGAATCGCTCGCCTGTCTGATCGAAGTCCACGATCCCACAGCCCTTCAGCGGCCGACGATGGCCGACGAAAAGGTAAGGATGCCGAATCGGGTGGCGCGGTGGAAGTCTGCCCTGGGCGTGCCAGTGTCGGACCACAGCCCAAATTGGCCTTGGTAGCCCTTGGTGCGGTTGAGTCCGGCGCGCCATTGGTCGCCGTCTTGGGGCGGGATCTGCCCACCCAAGTGGCGAAAGTTGTCGTGGGGGATGGAGATTTCGAGGATCCAGCTTTGGTCGGTGTCCGAGTGGTTGTTTAGGGTGCCGTTGTAGGTCGTGGCAATCACGACGCCCTCGCTTTGCCACGACGGGTGAATGGCCTTGGTGCGCTCCTTACCGCCGCGGAAGGCGATGTAGTCGAGCAGCGTGCCGTTGATGTTCATCTCATAGCCATAGTAGTTGCCGGGGACTTCCATGTTGGGAGTGGCGAAAATTTCCACAGCGTCCTCTTGGTACACCGCTCCGTCATGCTCGGTTACTTCTGAATGTAGATACGGATCGACGCACTCGTAGATGATGTAGAGATTGTCGTCGTCCCACAGCAAGCGGGCGGTCGTGGATTGCGGTTGCTCTTTTTCGAGGTCGCTCCAGGGCATGACAAAGGCGATGGGCACGGCGTTTTGCCAGTCGGACTCGTCGAGGCGACCATCGACTTGGATCCCCTCGTTGGTGCGGAGGACTTGGTAGGCGGGCAGCTCAGCAGGCATAGCTTGGAAGCGGGTGGACTCTTGGGTGCTGGCTGGGACAGCGAGGACGAGGGCGAAGAACAAAGTGTAGAGCATGGTCAATCCTTTCGGTAATGGTCGGGTCAAGCGTTGTGCAGGGAGGGCGTCTCCCCGCGCGAAAATGCTTGGGCGATCTGGTCACAGCGCTCGTTGTCTGGGTCGCCAGCGTGGCCTTCGGTGTACTGCCACTGGACGGCGGGCGTATTGAGTTGGTCCAGGGAGCGCCACAGGTCTTGGTTGAGCACGGGCTTTTTGGCGGCGGTGAGCCAGTTCCGTCTCTTCCAGCCGTGAATCCACTCGGTAATGCCCTTGCGCAGGTACTCGCTGTCCGTGACGAGGGTAATAGCGATGTCGGATGGCGCGGCTTTTAGACCTTCGATGGCCGCTTGCAACTCCATGCGATTGTTGGTCGTCTCTGGGACAAAGCCGCCCAATTCTACGACGCGGCCATCGCCGTAGAGTAGCCGCGCTGCCCAGCCGCCTGGCCCTGGGTTGAACGAACAGGCACCGTCGGTGAAGATGGTCAATGTGTCCGAGAGGTTGGTTTGCTGTTGTATCACTGAAATTGCCTTTGTTGAGGGTACGCCGCTAGTTTGGCTACGATAAAACATGTCGGGAGTAAGGGCAATCGAGGTGGGTATTCACGAGGCTTTGCCAGTCCTAGTTGTGCCTAAAGCAATTGCCTTTAGATTAGAGGCTTCCTTTATCTGAACCTTAGAAAGAAAATGCAATATGGCAGCGTATGATGTGGTAGTTATTGGCGGCGGCCCAGGTGGGTATTAAGCCGCTATTCGCGCGCGGCAGTTGGGGTTAAAAACCGCGCTGGTTGAAGACGCCGAGTTGGGCGGCACCTGTCTCAATTGGGGCTGCATTCCCACCAAGGCCCTACTCAAGCAAGCCGAAGTGTACCAGCTTTTCTTGCGCGCCGAGGAATTCGGCCTACGAGTTGATAAGCCGGCAGTGGATTGGGATGCGGTCATTAGCCGGAGCCGCCAAGTAGCCGAGCA
>JAJEEZ010000313.1:0-11746 GCA_022820705.1 Candidatus Latescibacterota bacterium
TGTCAATGCCCTGCACAGCTACTACGAATTTGTGCCCCGCATCACTACCTCGACCGACTTCCACCTCTTCCGCGGCACTACCTACCTCCGCCTAGATATGAACCTAGCGCTGATCGGTTTTGCCTACCTATTGAACCGGGATGTTGCCTTGGGGTTCTGGTTTTTCTTTTTGCTATCCTCGCTACAGCGAGGTGCCTTCAATGTACTGGGCATCTACAGTACGGAAGACCTGAGCCGTTTCGCCAATCTAGTTGGGCCGAACATGGCCCACCAGGCGATGGGGGCGATGATCGTGCTAGTGCTTTCTGGACTGTGGATGGGACGAGGGCATTTGCGCGATGTCTTCATCAAGGCGTTGCGGGGGGATGATCGCATTGACGATTCTGGAGAGGTGCTATCCTACCGCAACGCCGTACTGGGCTTGGTGGCAGGTCTAGCGGTGATGATCGGCTGGTTGTGGAAGTCGGGTATCCCGCTGTGGATCGTCTTGGTGTTTCTCTTTGGGGCTGCTGTTGTCTTCATCGCACTTACTCGGGCTGTGGTCGAAGGGGGAATTTCCGTACTGCGCACGCCTATCACCCCTGCTGATTTTACCATCTCCGGTCTAGGTACGACCGCCTTGGGGGCCTCTGGCTTGATTGGCGTGGCCTTCACCTACGTATGGAGCGCCAACGTGCGCATTTTCTTTATGGCCTGTTTCGCCAATGCCCTCAAACTGGCGGAAGAGATCAAAGGCAGTAAAAGGAAGCTGCTCTGGGCCGTATTGCTAGCCATTGTCCTCACCTTGTCTAGTTCCATCTATCTGGTTATGGAAATGGCGTATGCCCACGGTGGGATCAATCTGCACAATTTCTTCTTCATCTTCGTTCCGCAGGTAGCTTTCACCTATGTGGGCCCCAAGTTCGACAGCCCCGTACCTGTTAGCTTGGAGGGGTGGGCCTTCACCGGCTTAGGAGCCTTCTTGATGAGTCTGTTCACCTACATTCGCTACCGCTTTGTGTGGTGGCCGATCCATCCCCTAGGCTTTGCGACCGGCACATTTTACATTATGAACTGGGTGTGGTTTAGTATCTTTTTGGCTTGGCTATTCAAAACAATCGCCCTCAAATACGGGGGAGCAGCCGCCTACAGCCGGACCCGCCCCTTTTTTCTAGGGTTGATCCTAGGGCAGGTAGTGGTGGCGGGTATGTGGTTGGTGATTGACTACTTCACTGGTATGACGGGGAATGTCTTAGGCTACTTGTAAGCCTTGGGCGAACATCTATATCCTGAAAGACATGCGAAAAGATATCCAAGCAGGACACTCCGCCTCTCTAGATGGCGAGGAGATGGGCGAGCGAGGTGTGACTTTCCGGTCTCTGCTAATCGGTTCACTCATGGCCCTTTTCATCGGTCTGGCCCTGCCTTACACCAATATGATCATCAAGGGGTCGCTGCTGGCCCACAATCTCAATACACCGGCTGCCATCTTTGTCTTTTTTGTTTTTGTCGGCATTGTCAATGTGGTTTTGGGCTTCATCAGACGGCGGTATGCTCTTTCGCCTCCCGAGTTGGCCGTGGTCTATATCATGGCGATGTTGGCCACGGCCATCCCGACTATTGGTTTTTCCGAGTACTTGCTGCCCATTGTCGCCGGAATCTACTACTATGCTTCGCCTGAAAATAAGTGGGAAGAGATCATCCACCCCTATGTGCCCAAGTGGATAGCCCCCCAAGACCCCGAGGCCATCAGGTATTTCTACGAAGGTTTGCCCCAGGGCCTCTCCGTGCCTTGGGACGTCTGGATCGGGCCTATTCTGTACTGGTGTCTGTTCATCATCGCCAGTTACTGGGTATCTATATGCTTGATGGTCATTGTGCGGCGGCAGTGGATTGAACACGAAAAGCTGCTCTATCCGCTGGTGCAGGTCCCGCTCGCGATGATACAAGAAGAGCGAGGGGGTAGCAATGGCGAGAAGCGTTCTTGGGTCAAGCCTTTCTTCAAAAACCCGGTCATGTGGATAGGCTTTTCCATCCCCTTCCTGTTGGGGTCTTACAGCGCCCTGTACAACTATTTTCCCTTCATCCCGGGCATGAGCCAGTTCGGCGACCAAGGCATCCTGACGAGCCAGTTTACCATCTTCAGGAATACGACCGTGCTCATCGTCATGTTCAATCTGGGCTTGGTCGGCTTTGCCTATCTGCTCAGCCGCGACGTAGCCTTGGGACTCTGGTTGTTTTTTCTGGTATCCAATATCGAGCGGGGCGTCTTCAACATTCTGGGCATCCAGAGCGCTGAAAAGCTGAGCCGCTTTGCCAATTCCAGCGGCCCCTACTTAGCGCACCAAGCTATGGGGGCCATGATTGTGCTGGTATTGTCCGGCTTGTGGATGGGTAGAAGTCACCTCAAAGGCGTATTCAGCAAGGCTTTCAAAGGGAATGAGGAGATAGACGACAGGGACGAAATTTTGTCTTACCGAACCGCAGTCTGGGGCATGCTCGTCGGCCTACTGGTCATCAGTGCTTGGCTATGGAAGTCAGGTCTCCCCCTGTGGGTCGTCCCGGTTTTTCTCTTTGCGGTCTTTGTCGTCTTCATGGCCTTGACTCGAGCCGTGGTGGAAGGGGGAGTGGCAGTTATCCGCACGCCGCTGACACCGGCGGATTTCGTCGTGTCGGGCTTGGGCACCAGCGTGCTGGGTGCCTCGGGCATCGTGGCTTTGGGCTTTACCTATGTATGGGCGGCCAATATCCGCATCTTTTTTATGCCCTGTTTTGCCAACGCCTTAAAAATCGCCGAACTGCTCAAAGGAGATAGGAGGATGCTGATCTGGGGCGTGGCTCTGGCCGTGGTGATCGCCTTAGCCAGTTCTATCTGGAGCGTCATGACGCTGTCCTATACCTATGGGGGCGTCAATCTCCACGGGTTCTGGTTTATTGGCGTACCCCGCAACGCAGCCAACTACATGGCCGTCGTCCTGTCCAACCCCACCTCCGCTCATATAGGAGGCTGGTTGTTCACTGGCTTAGGGGCGTTGATGATGGGTCTGCTGGCCTATATCAGGGCGCGTTTCGTGTGGTGGCCCGTGCATCCTTTGGGGTTTGCCACCAGTACTTTCTTTATTATGAACTATGTCTGGTTCAGTGTATTTGTAGCGTGGGCCATCAAATCGGTGGTGCTCAAATACGGAGGCCCGGCGCTGTACAACAGCACTAGACCGTTTTTTCTAGGCCTGATCATGGGACAGATCTTCGTCTCGGGGATGTGGCTGATCATCGACTATTTCACCGGCATGGTCGGCAACCAGCCCATCGGCGGCTCGTTCGTCTGAAAATCGAATAACGCGGGGAAGCTGCTATGAACGAACACGAGAAATACTTTTTTGATGTGAACGGCTACTTAGTCGTGCAGAAAATACTGAGCCCAGAGCTGGTCGCCGCTTTGAACGAAGCGATCGATCACAACCAGAACAGGGTGCGGCTGCGCGCGGGTGAGCAGTTGCTGTCGGCGAGTTCTCCAGTGCTGCAAGGGGACCACGGTCGCGGGGACATCATGGGAATTCTCAATTGGCCAAAACCTTGGTGCCAGCCGTTTCGCGAGCTGCTTTCGCACCCACCGGCACTGCGCTACATGTTCGACTTGATCGGCGACGATTTCCGTTTTGGCAACGCCAATGGCATCAGCATGACCGAGGGTGCAGAAGGTTGTGTGCTGCATGGGGGCGGCACGCTCGTACACAAGCACACCTATCGCTACGTCAATGGCCGCATGTGGAACAATCTCGTCGGCGTTTGTTATCAACTTGCCGACGTCAATGCCGGAGACGGCGGCTTCGTCTGCATTCCCGGTAGCCACAAGGCGAACTTCGATACTCCGCAAGATGTCCTGACCATGGAGTACGATCTTGGCTGCTACCACCAGGTTGCCATGCAAGCCGGAGATGCTCTCATCTTCACCGAGGGACTCACGCATGGCACGTTGCCTTGGAGGGGCAAACACGAGCGCCGCACCCTCCTTTACCGCTACGCTGCTGGTTCCTTCGTCAACGCCAAGGGAATGAACCGCCTCGAAGAATACTGTCCGTTCTACGACGAACTCACACCGCTGCAGCAGGCGATCATGGAGCCGCCATACAATCCGGGTCGGCCCAATATCGCCGCCTTGCTCGCTGCCGAGAAGGCCGTCTAACTTCCATGCCGAACAAACGCCCCAACATCCTGTTCGTCCTCACCGATCAGCAGCGGCCGGAATGGGTCGAGATGAACCCGGATATTCCGGTGCACACCCCGCATCTGCGGCAACTCGCCGATCGCGGGATCTGGCTCGCCAACGCCATCTGCCCGTCGCCTGTTTGCGCTCCTTCGCGCTCCTGCTTGGTGGCCGGGCAGGAGTACGATCGCACCCAAGTGTGGGGTAATGACACCTATGCTCCTGACGATCTGCCCAAGTACCACCTGCGTCTGCGCGACGAAGCTGGATATCACGTCATGGCGGCAGGCAAACACCACGTGGGCAGCAATCAATCTGGAAACCCTCCGCAGTTTCACCGGGGAGTTGATGGCCGACAGGGATTGGAAGAATGGGGATTTTCCGACGCGATCTTCAACGCCGGCCTGAACCAAGCGACCATCCTGATGCGCCGCAACGACATGGTTCCACAGGATTCGTACATGGCGTTTCTGCACGAGCGCGGCTTGGCCCAGGAACACATTGCCGACTACGCGCGCCGCAACCAAGAGGGGGTGTGGACTGCTACTTTCCCGACGACGCTGCCCGACGACGCTTACTTCGATACTTGGATTACCACCAACGCCCTCGCCTTGCTCGATCGGGCACCCAACGACAAGCCGTGGTATCTAGAGGTGAATCTGCAGAATCCCCATCACCCTTGGGACGTCACTGAGTCTATGCACCAGTGGTACCGCGAACCACCGGTCGATTTTCCTCCTCCTCTGTTCAATACCGAGGATATTTCTCCTGAGACACATCAGGAGGTGCGCCGCAACTGGGCGGCCACGGTCGAACACCTCGATCAGTGCCTCGGACGCTTGGTAGAGCGCGTTGGCAAGAGGGGGGATTTGGATAATACGGTCGTCGTCTTTACTAGCGACCACGGCGAGATGCTCGGGGATTACAATCAGTGGCAAAAACTGTCCCCTCTACAGGCCTCGGTCGGGGTTCCCTTGGTAATAGCAGGTCCAGGAGTGGCTGCTGTTGGTCGCGACGACGCTCCGATGACGACTCTCGACTTAACCGCCAGTTTCCTCGAATGGGCTGGGTTGACGCCTGATGCAGATTTCGATAGTCGCTCCCTTGTCGGTTATCTCGGAGGAGGAGGGTACAGGCACCGCGATTTGGTGTTTTCTGGCCTGAGTGCTTGGCGCATGGTTTTCGATGGTCGTTTCAAGTTGGTGCGCGGCTACGACCCAGGGAAGCGCATCGGAGGGGATGTCTTCGAGCCGATGCACATTCCGCTTGACGAGACCAAGCGTCTGCAGCGCGACCGGCCCCCAATACTGTACGATCTTGAGCACAACGAAAGGGACGACGTGTCCTCCGAGTTCCCCGAGGTTTTGCGCCGGCTCAGTGCTGCTCTCGATGAGCATCTAACTTTATGAGTACGAAGTCCATTCCATGTTGGTGAGCAGCGGTTTTCCCCAGCGGCCTCAAATCCACCACTTTCCCGGTATTGACCTCGCAGAACGCCGTCGGTTGCACGGCAGCGGTTGCATCATGCGGTCGGCCGCGGTGCAAGCGGGAGATAATATCGATCTAACGCTGTGCTTTGAACTCGGCGAGACAGCAATCCCTGCCGGTGGGCACTTACGGGTCGCTTGGCTGTGGCCGTTCGACTGGGCCATGCTGCAGACGAGCGATCCCGACGCTCCGGGGCATGTTCACGCATGCTGCTCGCGGCGCGAAGTCAATTTGCGAGTAACCTTTGCTTTCCGGGGCGATCTGATTCCGTGGAATCACCATATTGATGTCGAAGTTCTCTCCGG
The DNA here is from genome assembly GCA_022820705.1 of Candidatus Latescibacterota bacterium. Taxonomy (GTDB): domain Bacteria; phylum Latescibacterota; class UBA2968; order UBA8231; family UBA8231. The sequence goes on from JAJEEZ010000313.1 coordinate 5,980, forward strand.
TGTGCTGACCCAAGGGGATGTAGTTGAACTGACCTGTCGGGAGTGGCGTGCTCCTACCTTCGTCGTGCCCGATGCTGAATTGCTCTTTCTAATTAATCTGGATGGCGGTGACCGCTGGGTTCAGCTACCGCCCGTGCGAGGATTCCCCATTGTAGCGGGTACACCGGCGCGGTTATTCGCCTTCGCTCCGGCGGATGGACTCATCGACGAAGATCTCGCACTGACGCTGCGCGTTGAGGACGTATGGGGAAATCCCTTGCTCATTGAGGGTTTGGTCCCGGAGGTAGTTCCTGCCGACGGAGTCAGAGTAGTCTCTGTCGAAAGGGCTGGGGACATGCCTGCTTACCGGGCACGGGTGCGTATCGCTAAATCAGGAATTCACCGCATTGAGGTCGCTATTCCTCACTGCCAATTGCGGGTAGAGAGCAATCCGGTGCGTATCGCCGCTGAGCCGCCTCCGTTGCGCATCTTTTGGGGCGACCTACATGCTGGCCAAGGCCAAATTGGCTGCGGCGTCGGCTCGGTGCGCCATCACTTCGACTACGCCCGCCACGTAGCCGGTCTGCAGGTCTGCTCTCACCAAGCGAATGACCACCACGTGAGCCTAGACTTGTGGGAGCAAACGCGCCGCGAGTCGGCCGCTGCCAATGAGGAGGGATGTTTCGTCGCCTTTCTCGGGTGCGAATGGAGCGCCTACACACCGGACGGCGGCGACCGCAACGTCATGTACCGAGGCGATGAGCCGCGCTTGCGGCGTTCTGGTCGCTTCTTCACCGAAGACGTGCCTGATCCGGAACCCGACCTCGAAACAGCGACCGAGTTTTTGGCTGTTATGCGGGATGAAGAGGTATTCATCAACATGCACGCCGGCGGCCGGCCGACCAACCTCGATTTTCACGAACCGGGAATCGAAACTCTCGCTGAGGTACACTCCACTCACGGTACTTCGGACTGGTTTGTGCTCGATGCCTTGCGTCGCGGTTATCGCGTCGGGATAACTGCTGGAACCGACGGCGTTGCCGGTCGGCCCGGATGCGACCACCCCGGTAGCAGGCTTATCCGCAACGCGCGCAGCGGTGTCACTGCTTTTCTGGCCTCCGAACTCACTCAGGATGGGCTATGGGAAGCGATTGCAGCGAGGCGGTGTTACGCCACTGACGGACCCCGCATACTGCTCGACGTCCGAGCCGACGGCCATCCTATGGGAAGCGAATACGCAACGACCGAATGTCCCCTTGTGTCGATTGAGGCAGAGGGGACGGCGGCGATTGAGCAGGTCGATCTGCTGTGCGGTCCCGACTTGCTGTGGACATGGCGACCGGCGATGGCATCTGCCGAAGGTGTCTTGCGCATCCTGTGGGGAGGAACCGAACGGCGCGGCAGTGCCCCCGATCAGCGCGTCTGCTGGAAGGGTCGGTTAGTCGTCGAAAACGGCCGCATCGCCCATGTCGAGCCAGTCGCTTTGGTCACTCCCTTCGACCGTCTCGAACTGGCTGACGACCAAACGGTCTGTTTCGACACGGTCACTGCCGGCAACAGCATGGGAATGTGCCTAGCAATCGAAGCAGACGCGGAGACATTATGCCGCTTTGAATCCGGTCCTGCGACCTTCGCATTTGGCTTGGCTCAAGTGTGGGACGAACCGATGCGAGTGGATGCGGGGGGTGTCAGTCGGCATGTCATCGTCGGACAGGTCCCGAACCCGAACCTGCCACGGCGAGTGGAACTTTCGTTTCGGGATACGCGGACGGCAACGGGTTTATGTCCCTACTGGGTGCAACTGACGCAGTGCGATCAGCACCGCGCTTGGAGTAGCCCAATTTACGTCCAGCGCCAGCTCGGCTGACATCGGGACATCTAGTATCAACGAGGATTCTGTCCTACTTTTTGTCGCCGAACAGCTATCATTGTGCGTCGGTCGCGTCCGCTGCATATTCGTGCGGGACATCAAGATAACACCTTTTGACATGGAGACCCCGGATGAAGGACTCTTCGATCTATATTCCCGCCTGCGACTGGGACGCGACCGCATCCCTGCCGCAATCTTGGGGTTCCCCGCCTCCTAACTGGAAGTACGCCAAGCGCCTAGTGCTGATAAACGACACGGCACACGAACGCCGGGGCGAACCGGTCGAAGCGGATGTGGACATTCACGCTGACCACATTACCGACCTTGGCCGCGAAGTCCGCGTTGCCCGTCTCCACAGCGAAACCGGTCCGCTAGAAGTCGTGCCAAGTCAAGTGCATCTCATGGACCGCGAAGACGAGTTGTTGCGCTGCCGGTTGTTTTTCCTCGCCGATGTGGCCGCTGAGGGTTCGGCGACTTACCTCCTGCTATACGGCAACCCGGAAGCCCCAGAGCCTCACTACGACACCGACCTCAAGGTTTCTGGCGAAGGGTATGCCCTCGAGGTGGAAAACGAGCATTACCGCGCGGTCCTCGGGAAGATGAACGGCAACTGGCAAGACCACTACTCAAAAAGGGGGCCGGCAGAACTCGTACACCGGCAAGGCCACGGAGTCGAAGGCACCATTCACTGGGGCCCCGACTGGAGCGATGAGCGCGTCGGCCGCTACCGGCTCACCAACTGGGATGGCCCGCCCCTGTTCGACTACGATGTGATCAAGGGACCGGTCTGCGTGCGCATCCGCCGCTGGGGCCACCCGATTCTGTCAATCGGTCCCCAAGTCGGCCGCCCCCACAAGGTCATGGCTACCGTGACCTACAGCTTTTGGGCCGGTCAGCCCTACGTGATCATGGAGTCAAAGCTCGAGGTTCTCGAAGACGTGCGTTTCCGCGACTGCCGCAACGACGAGTTTGTCATCGGTGAACAGCTACCCGAACGAGCTTGGATGGGACCGGATGGAGAGATTGGTTTGGGGCCCCGGGGCTGGCAGCGTGAGGACCCCCGTTGGGTGACTCATTTCAATCGCGAAACCGGCGAAGGATTCGGCAGCATTCACCTCGAATTCGAGAATACCAATCCGAGCTGGTCGCAGCCGGCCCACGCCGGATTCTCGCACACCGGCACTTGGGTCCGCTATCCGGTGCAACTCGCGGCGATGCGCGCTGGCGAGCACGTGTATGAAAAAAACGCCTACGTTTTGCATCGATACGAAGAGGGGGGAGAGCACGGCGGGCTTGCCGACCTCGTTGACCACCAGGAGCGCCTTACTAGCCCGTTCACCCAAGGGGAAGCCGCTCCGGCTCCTAGGCCAATCGACCTCGACAATGTCATGGACGCGCTGCGGGCCACGAACGAATTTGAGCTCTACGTCGAAGGGTCGCCTTGGGGACAGCGCCAGCTCAGCTTCGTCGATATCGGCATCGTGCAGGAGGTCGTTATCGAAGGAAGCGATATTCGCGTCGATATCGTCATGCCGTACGCGGGGCGCGAGACTTGGTTCGACTGGTTTGCCGATGGCATTGAGGAGCAACTCCGCGCTCGCCTGCGGGACGTCGGAGAGGTTGAAGTACGCCTCGTTCGCGAGCCGAAATGGACTCCGCAGCGGCTGAGCGATCGCGCCCGCCGCGTCATCGGTCCCGAGGAGGAGTAGCCCCTACAACACCAACTTGTCTGGTGGCTCGTAGTCGCTTTTGCGCGGGTCCCAGCGGGTGCCGCATTTGTCGCTGATAACCACCCATTCACCTGAACTGAGATTTCCTTGGTGGTGATAGTTGAAGCGTCGCAGCCCCGCGGCTTCAGCGGCGTCGAGTAACATCTTGAGGTCGCGCGCTGACATGGGGTCGCCGTCGTGAGGAAAGCGGCCGGTGTCGAGCCAAGGCACGATGCGCTCCGGGTCGTCGACTGAGGCTATCGCCCGCCGCGTCTCCTGCGTTACCACCTGTTCGAAAAACTCTGGATTGAGGGCGCTCTCGAAATCGAGCATGTCGTCGCCCACGCCCGGCAGGACGATGCCGAAGAGAGCCTGCACGACATCGAGGGTGTCGGCCACGCTGATCCCCGGATTCCACTCTAACAGCGTCTGCGAGTAGCGATAGACCGTGCCGAGAAAGCCGTCAAAGCCCCGGTGAAAGAAGTAGTGCTTCGGCAGCAGAAAATCCATGAACTGGGCCAGATCGACGAAATCATATCCACACAAAGGAGCAAAGGCGGCCGAGCGCGGGCCGCATCCTAGGCGTACCGGGCGTTCCAACTCGGCGGCGACGCCCTCGCGGATGCGGCGAAAATAGCGAGTCAGCGAGTCAGCCCTAAACGACAGCCAAGCCATCAGATCGGGATCGGCTCCGAGCATGCGGTAGGCTCCGACTAAGCCGCCGTGGGCGTGTCCGCGAATGTGCACTGGGTCGAGGTTGTGGAACAGGGATAGGAGCCTGTCTTTGGCGGCTACCATAGCCTCGTAGTCGTACCCCAGATCCGCGGCCATCGGTGCCACAGATTCCGGCAGGTCGTGAAAGAAGTAGGAGCGGTGATTCATGTGATGGGGGGCGATTTCGTACCCCCACTCCGGCCCGTCCATCACGGCACCGTCCGCCATCGGGAAGTGCTCTAGCGTATCGACCATACGCGCCACCCGCGATGCCAGCGTCTTGTCGTCGTGCAGATGGTGGCCCTGCCCGCCTGGACCGGCACCACCGTCGGCGTACATACAGTAAACCTGCATCCCGCGATCTTTGGCGGCGTTCATGGTCTTTTCGAGTAGAGCCCTTTTCTCGGGCAGTTTGTGCTCCGGTGGTGGTGGCGGCTCGACGCCGAGGCGCGCGTACACAGCCGGATTTGGATCGTACGCCTCGGCCACGATGTCGCCGGTGGGAGCGGACACGGTATCTTTCGATAGTCTTGCAGTGCCGAAGACGAGCGGACCGAACACGACGCCGTCAACACCGCCCTCCGCCCAAGCATCGAGGGTGCGCTCGTGATCGTTCATTACGCTTTCGAGATCGCGCATTACATCCATCCACAGCTTCATGGTCAAACCTCCTTGTTTTTGGTAGCGCCTCTCAGTGAGTAGGCGTAAAGCGGCACACGCCGTCAAAGGAGACGCGCAACCGAGGGTGGCTCTCGTAGGGCCACGGATTGTAGGAACGGGGAATGTAGTGGCCGGCCCAGCTATGGCGAAAAGCGCCTTCGTCCAAAATAGGGCCGCCGCGATGGATCAAGCGGCCGTTGAAGAACACGATATCGCCTTTGTCCGCTTCAATGGCAATTTCCGGCAATCCATTGCGCGCGAAAAGGGCGTCAAAGGCGTCGTCTTGGTCCCAGCCATACCAAGGGCCTAACTCGCCGTTTTCATCGCGGCGAAAATGGCGCTTTTCTATGATCTCTCTCTTGTGGGAACCCACCTGAATGTGAATGCTGCCGTTGCGGGCGCTGACTTGCTGGAGAGCGACCCAGGCGGACATACAGCCCGGCAGGAAAAAGGCGTCTTGGTGTCGGCGTTGCTCGGAGCCTTTGTAGAAATACATGCTCTGGACTCCGTCTGGCTCGTCGCCGAGGAAGGTGCGCAGCGGCTGGCGCAGCCTGGGATCGAGCATCCAAGCTAGGCCGGCCGGATGGTGCAAGCTGCGGCTGATTAGGCGGCTCCAATCGTCCGGATGGCGCGGGGGATAGCCCTCGACGCTAAAGCGGCCGGCGTGGAGGTCCATCATGTAGGCGACAAAGCGGTCGCATTCGTCGGCGGTAAAGCCGCCGCGGACGATTGTATAGCCGTCGCGCTCGTATTGTTCTTGGTGCAGGGAGGTTATTTCCAGTTCCATTGGGTGTTCATTGTGTAATTATGGGTTTGACAACTGACTGAATTAACG
>JAJEEZ010000590.1:0-8271 GCA_022820705.1 Candidatus Latescibacterota bacterium
GAGCGCAGCAGCGCGGCGCGGCGAGTCAATGATTACCGACTCCCCATCGCGCACAATCTGGCCGCTGTCCGGCGTCTCAATGCCGGCGAGGATCTTCATCAGGGTAGATTTGCCAGCCCCGTTTTCGCCGATGACGGCGAGCACTTCTCCCGCCTCCACCGCCATATCCACCGCGTCGAGGGCCAAGACTCCGGGAAAGCGCTTGCTAATGCTGTGGGCCGCCAACAGCGCCATTAGTTAGTGCCAGTCAGGGTTTTCAATTCGTCCCAAAATGCTTCGACATTGTCGCGGCGGATGGACCGCGCCGGCACGTCGAGTACCCCACCCTCGGGCAAAACCGAGCGGTCGCCGCGGGCCAAGGCGGCGAGGATGCGCACCGACTCGTACCCATAGCGGTATGGGTTTTGCACCACCGTGCCGTAGATGTGGCCGTCGATGATGCCTTGGAGAGTGGGAGCTTCCTCGTCAAAGGCGATGATTTGGATCTGGCCGGTCTTGCCAGCTTCCTTGATCGCTTCGAGGCACATCGGCGGATTGTAGGCAAACAGGCCGACGACGCCGTGGAGGTCTGGGTACTTGGCAATGGCGTCCTCGACTTGGGCCTTGGCTTTCGCGTAGTCGAACTGGTCGGTGCGGGTGTCGAGAACGGTGTATTGGTCGCCGGTGATCGGGCCGCTGTTGGGGTCGTGGCGCGTCGGGTCAAAGGAGCGACCGAGCAGTTCGTCAATGAGGCCCTGGCGGCGCTGGCGGGCATTGAGTTGTTCGAGACGACCGACGAAAATCATGATATTGCCGCCATCGGGCAGGGCTTCTTTGACCAGTGCCCCGCAGGCGCGACCGGCCGAGTAGTTGTCGATGCCAATAAAGCAAAGACGATTGCTCTTCGGAGCGTCCGAGTCGTGGGTGAGCAGGTTGGTGTGAGCGGCGGCCTCGTTGAGCAAGTTGGTTTGATTGTCCGGGTCGATGGGGCTTATGGCCATGCCGTCGATGCCGCGGGCCAGCAGGGCTTGGACAATGCGCTTCTGATCGGCGACCCCTTCGCCGGGCATTTGCACCTCGGCGTCAGCGGCAAATTCGACAGCCGCGGCTTCGACTCCTTTGGCGGCAATGGTCCAAAAGGGGCCAACGCCATTGGTGACGAAAGCGATTTGGGGGTTGGCCGCCGGTTGCGGCGCATCGCTACCGCCACAGGCGACAAAAATCAAGGCAAGAAGCAAAAAGGACATTTTCATAATGTATCTCGCTAGGAAGTTTAAGGGACGACGCCTGCTCATGGCCGTCGCGCCCTCGAAGAGGGCAGGATACTCGCAGCAGCAACGCTCGTGGTTGCCCCTACAAATGCGAAATGCCTATGTTACGTCCGGCAGAAAGGACGCGCAAGATCAACGACAAAGGAGGGGCCATGCAAAAGCCCAGCGCAATAGTACTGGCGGTCGCCTTGGCCGCCACCGCAGGAGAAGCCAACGTGAGCAAAGACAGCTTTGGAACGACCGCAGCAGGACAGTCCGTCGATCGCTATACCCTCGAAAATGACCACGGCACTATGGCCCGCGTCATCACCTATGGTGGGATCATCACCGAACTCCTCGTGCGCGATCGCGCCGGAACGCTAGGCGACGTAGTACTAGGCTTTGACCATTTAGAGCAGTACGAGAAGGAAAATCCGTACTTCGGCTGCATCACCGGGCGAGTCGCCAACCGCATCGCCGACGGCAAATTCTCCCTAGATGGCCAAGAGTACACACTCGCCGTCAACAACGGGCCTAATCACCTGCACGGCGGAATAGTGGGCTTCGACAAGGTAGTATGGGACGCCGAGGTCGTGGACGACAAACGCGGACCAGCGGTGCGCTTGCACTACGTGAGCCAAGACGGCGAGGAAGGCTATCCGGGCACCTTGCCGGTGAGCGTGACGTACACCTTGACCCACGACGACGAACTAGTCATCGCATACGAGGCGACCACCGACAAACCTACGCCGATCAATCTGACCAACCACTCCTATTTCAACTTGGCCGGCAGCGGCCCCGTGCTCGGGCACATCCTCACGCTCCACGCCCGCTACTATACCGAGCCAAACGCCAACCAAATCCCTACGGGACGCATTTTGCCGGTCGCTGGCACCCCTCTCGACTTTGTCAAACCAGCCGCCATCGGCGGGAGAATCGGACAGCTCGCGGATATCGGCGGCTACGACCACAATTACGTGCTCGACAATGGAGGCCGGGCTGAGCCGGGGCTAGCCGCTGAGGTGTACGAACCGGAGAGCGGGCGGGTGATGGAACTGTACACCACCGAGCCGGGCGTGCAGTTTTACTCTGCCATCCACCTCGACGGAGTTCAAGGCAAAGGCGGGACAATCTACAATCAGTACCACGGCCTTTGCTTAGAAACCCAGCACTATCCCGACTCGATCAACCAGCCGGGCTTTCCGTCGGTGGTGTTGCGTCCGGGGGAGACCTACCGGACGGTTACAATACACAAATTTTCGACGCGGTAGGGGTGATCCGCAGCGAGGGTTTTCCAGCGCTTCTTCAGGCTTCCCACCGCTCCTAGGCAAGCGGGACCATCTTCGACTGACGAATACGCTCGTCCCGCGTCAGCAACGGTACGCCATGGACAATACTGGTTGCAGCAATCAGTTCATCCGCTGGATCGGCGCGAAAATCGAGCTGCGTCGAGACCCGGGCCACTTCTAAGTCAAGCGGCCAGATGTGGATGCTGGCTAGGATGGTCTCGACGAGCGGATGTGCTAAGTCAAGCGAAATCCGTCCAATCTGCGCGAGCTTTGCCATCTCCCACAATACGATTGCGGCTACGCCCCAGCGATGGTCAACGAGTAATGTGCGCTCCTCATAACTCAGATTACCGCACAATGCGTGTATTAGTACATGGGTATCAAGATTGAGCATTGGCATCCCACGCAACCCCGGTCGAGAAAATGTCGCCGTGGATTTGCAGTTGGTCGCGCAATGATCCGATCAGCATCTCGGACGAATGCACAATAACCTTTTCGGTCCCTCCGCTCTCCGGCCGAGTAATATGAATACTCACCTCGCAACCGAGGCGTTCAAGGAACCGAATCAGCCGTTCGACACTGTAATAGGAAAACTTACCGCTTTTAAGTCGGGAGATTTCTGATTGCTTAACTCCTAGAATCCCCGCGGCCTTGGTCTGAGTCAGCTTGCGGTGTTCGAGAATCCGAAAAATCTCCGCGCCAAGTTGGGCTTTGAACGCCTCTTCTTTCGCTTCCTTATCACTAAAGCCCAAGTCAGAAAAAATATTGCCACTGCCCTGTTTGATTTTAATATTCTCGCCCATGGTTTTTTCTCCTGCTTAGCCGACTCTTTAGCTCGTCTCAGGCGTCTTTTGCATACTCCAATCATAACTAATTAGTTATATTTCATCAACCTATACCAAGATAGCCGCTCCCTCCTGCAAGACTGTCTATTTGGGCTAGTCATGTCCCGCTTCGTGCAACCAGTGGGCCAGACGACGAGGGAGTTGGGCATCGATTAAAAAATTCATCCTCTCAGTTTCCGCATCCGTTTGACGTGGCTCAAGCGGGCGGCAAAGTCCAAAGCAGCGAGGATGTCCTGTGCCTCCAAATCGTCGTAATCGGCGAGGATGTCCTCGTGCGTCATTACCGCACTCAATAGCTCCAAGATCGTCTCGACGGGATACCGCAGACCGCGAATGCAGGGTTTCCCATGACAGATTTCAGGATCGATGGTAATTCGGGCGAGCAAATCTGTCGGATCATTCAATTGCTGTGCCATGGCTAAGTCTCCATGTTTAACGTTTTTGCCGACGAAACGCCTGCACTTTCCAGCATCGTTATCCGCCGGGAACTCTAATGGTCTATCCTTCGCGGGTGTAATCTATAAAGGTACCTGCAAAATGCACGATTCGCCTGAGAAGCGTCAAGCGGTTGCATCTAACTCGTCGAGAAGGAGCACTGGAAACGTATGGACCGGAGTGGTGCTTCTGCATCCTCGACAGCTTCCATCTCCATTTCCTATCTTCCCAAGTCAGACGAAAAATCCGCTGCCCGAAATCCCGAGCAGCTAACCTGCGAGCGCACCCATGACTACCGAAAACCAGATAGAACGGATGGAAGCGTGGATCCGAGAGGCCCGCGACCTCGCCGACACCTTTGCCCGCGACCCGCATCGGCCAGCCTATCACTTCACGCCGCCAGCCGCGTGGATGAACGACATCAACGGAGCCCTGTTCTGGAAGGGCCGTTACCACATCTTCTACCAGTACAACCCGGACGGTGCCTACTGGAATCTCATTCAATGGGGCCACGCCTCCAGCGCTGATCTCGTACACTGGGTCCACCATCCAGTGGCGCTGACGCCGGAAGCGGACGGACCGGACCGCGTCGGCTGCTTTAGCGGCGGAGCCTTGATCAGCAAGGAAGGAATTCCAACGCTGATCTACTACGGCAACCCCGACGGCCTCTGTCTCGCCCGCAGCAGCGACGATCTGCTGATCGAGTGGACGAAAGACCCGAACAATCCAGTGATCCCCCAGCCGGAAGAAGGAAGCGCCGACTTCGGCCGCTACACCATCCACGACCCCTGCGGCTGGTTGGCCGACGACCTCTATTATGCCGCCATCAACAAGCGCGACCCGCAAGACCAAGGGGACGCAGCGTACCTGTTCAAATCGCCGGACCTGCGCACATGGGAGTTCGTCGATTTGTTCTACCAGTCGCGGCGAGAGTGGACCGAAGGAGGCGAAGACTGCGCCGTGCCGGACTTTTTTCCGCTCGGCGACCGGCACATGTTGCTCTTCTGTAGCCATCTGCAGGGAAGCCAGTACTACATCGGTCAGGTCCGGGACGAACGCTTCTATCCCGAGGTTCACGGGCGCATGAGCTGGGAAGGGGGTCATCTCGGCGGCCCGCGCACCCTGCTGGATGCAAACGGCCGACGCATCTTCTTCGACTGGGTCCGCGAGCTGCGCGGCAACGAGCGCGAGCGCGCCTCGGGATGGTCGGGCGTTATGACCGTTCCGCGCCTGTTGTCGCTGGATCCCGGCGGTCACCTGCTGATCGACCCTGCCCCAGAACTCAAAGTGTTGCGGCTGGATCCCCGTCGGCACGAGTCCATTGACGTGCCCACCGATTCCGAGGTAGCGGTCGCGGGAGTCGGCGGCGACTGTCTGGAGCTGGCCGTTGAGATTGATCCCCAAGAAGCGCGGGAAGTGGGGCTGAAAGTGCGGCGCTCCCCAGGAGGCGAGGAGGAAACCGCGGTCTCCTACGACGCTGCCGCCGCTGTGCTGCGAGTCGATGTCAGCCGGTCGTCGCTCGACCGCGAGATACGCTACACCCGCTACCGCAGGCTCCAGCCGCATCTGGCCGAGAGTGAACAGTACGTCACCGCCCAAGAAGGACCGTTCGAACTGGCTCCGGGCGAACTGCTGACCCTGCGCATCTTCCTGGACCGTTCGATCCTCGAAGTCTTTGCCAACCGCCGCCAATGCGTGACCCAGCGCATCTATCCGACGCGGACCGACAGCATCGGCGTCAGCCTGTTTGCGCGCGGAGGAGAGGCTAAGGTTAAGTCGCTGCAAGCCTGGACTCTGGCCCCGACGCGGATGTGACACGCTCCAATCGAACCGGAATGCCCTAACTCTCCGATGGCGCTGATTCTGCGCAGTCTGCAAAAAGCACGAGTCGCCCGAGGACGTTAAACGCTTGCGTCTAGTTTCAAGCACTTGACCAACTCGTACAGGGAGGCGCAGACGCGATCGCCCGTCGCCGTGTGAAGTCTCCAAGCCGTGTCATCGTTGTCGTGAATGATCTCAACACACGTCGGCGCGTCTTCCGCCACGAGAAACCCCGCCCGTTCCAACGCGCGCGCCGTCCACAGGGCATGGAGCCCCTCGCCCACTAAACCAACTGCGCCTTCCGGCTCTTGCGCCAACTGGAACGAACCAATGGCCGGGTCGAATTCCACGTCCGCAAACGCCCGCTGAAAAGCCCCGCTCAACACCAAGTCCTCCGGTGCCCCGGTTTGCAAAGGACCGTCCGGCGGCAGCAACCAGAGGCGGTCGGCGCAGCGCAGGGCCAAATCCAAATCGTGCGTGGAAAGCAAGACGGAGCGATCGCTATCACCGGCCAAGCGCCGCAACAACTGCACAATCTCGACCCGCCGCGGCAAGTCCAAAAAGGCCGTAGGCTCGTCGAGGATCAGCACTGCTGGTTCCTGCGCCAAGGCGCGGGCAATCATCACCTTTTGCCGTTCGCCATCGCTCAGTTCGCCGACGCTGCGCCCTGCCAAGTCCCTAGCCCCCACCGCGTCAATAGCCCAGCGCACCACCTTTTCGTCCGCCACAGAAAGGCGGCCGTCCCAACCCGTGTACGGGTAGCGACCCAGCGCCACGAGTGCATAGGCCGACAGATTGCCCACATCCACCCGCTCGGTCAGGACTAAGCCCAGAAGCCGCGCCCGTTCGCTCTCGGTCAGACTGTGCAGGTCGCGGCCCTCAAGGTGTACCTCGCCGGCCAGCGGCTTTTGCAGGCCAGCCAACGTGCGCATGAGCGTAGATTTGCCCGCACCATTGGGTCCCAACAAGCAGACCAGTTCCCCCTTGAGCAATTCCACGCCAATGTCCGCGGCTACTTCAACGCGCGGGCGGCGCTTGGGCGCATAGCCAATGCACAGGTCGCGCGTTTGTAAGATAGTCGCAGCCACGGCGTTCAAGCGGCAAAAGCCTGCCGCAGCGTGCGGCGGCGCAAGATGATCCAAGTGACCACGGGCGCGCCGATCAGGGCCGTGACCGCGTTGAGCGGCAAGGTGGCCTCGCTGCCGGGCAAACGAGCCACTAAGTCCGCAGTTAAGGCCAAGATGCCGCCCAAAAGTACGCTAGCCGGCAGCAGTACGCGGTGGTCCGAAGTGTTGAAAAGAGCGCGGCACAAATGCGGCACGGCCACGCCCAAAAAGCCAATGGGACCGCAATAGGCCGTAACTGCGCCAGCCAGCAGCGCGGCGCTAGCAATAATCCACAGCCGCGCCCGCCGCGCGCCCAAGCCCATGCTGCGCGCATACGTTTCGCCGAGCAGCAGGGCATTTAGCGGTTTGACCAGCAGGCCAGCAATCCCCAAACCCACCAGCACCACCGGCGCTAAAAAGGTGAGTTGGCCCCAAGCGACCGCACCAAAGCTGCCAAAAGTCCACAGGACGTAAGTCTGCACCTGTTCGGGTATGCTGAAGTAGAGCAACACGCTGACCACGGCACTGGTCAGATAGCCGAACATGAGGCCGAGGATGAGCAAGGTCATAGTGTGCTGGACGCGCCGCCCCACGAAAAGCACCAAGCCCAATACTAATGCCGCCCCGGCCACAGCCGCAGCGACCACGCCAACCTGTCCCAAAAGTCCCAAACCGACCAGCAACCCGGCCCCGGTGACGCCCGTGCCCAAGACTACCAATGCCACGCCCAGACTAGCTCCAGCGCTGATGCCGAGGATGAAGGGGTCGGCGAGGGGATTGCGAAACAGGGTCTGCATTTGCAACCCGCTGGCGCTCAGGGCTACGCCAGCCAATAGCGCGGTGAGCGCGCGTGGCAGGCGGATCGCGTAAATAATGTGACTCCAACTCGGCTTTTGGTCGGCTTCACCCCACAGGATGGCGACCACCGCATCGAGGGGAATGGACACCGACCCCACGCCCAGACTGAGCGCAAAAAAACCGCACAAGGCCCCGGCCATCGCCAGAAAGAGTCCCCAGCGCGGACCCAGCCGAGGCCAAGAAGTGCCCTGTGCATCTGTGGTGGAAACAGTCGCCACGGCGTCTCAGTCCAGTTTTTTATAAAACTTGAGCGCGTGTTCCGGCAGACGGTTGGGATGCAGGATTTTTATAAAATCGGCCAGCACAATGTGGGGTTCGACAAGACCGCTTTCCCAGTAGTCGTTGCCGCCGTGTGCATTGAGCCGGGCGTTGGCATTGTACACTCGGCCGCTTTGCAACGCTGCAAACGCCGCGTAGCGCTCGTCCGCAGCCTCCACCTCGGCCAGCGAATGCCATTCATTGCGCATGGTCAGCCAAACGTCGGCTGCGTGGGCCTTTTCGTACACAGCCTCAAAATCCAAAGGCAGGCTCCCCCCGGAATCGTCATCGGCCCATAGGTACGCGCCACCAGCCGCGGCGACCAATTGCGCTGCGTAGCTCTTGCCACCGGCGACGTGCCAAGTGTCGCGCCAGAGGGAGCCGCCGAACACTGTAGGGCGTTGGTCTGTCGGCACATCCCGCACCAAAG
>JAJEEZ010000634.1:0-3730 GCA_022820705.1 Candidatus Latescibacterota bacterium
GTCCATTGATGACGCTGGACCAAAGGCTCAGCTAAGCCAGATGAAGAGATTCTATCTGTTGTGGTCAACCAAACGAATTTTTCAGACACCGTCTGAAGAATTGGAAGGGGGAGAAAAGCTCCAGACACCGTCTGGAGAATCTTCTCTGGCCAGCGTCGTCTCACGCATTTCACTTCCTTGATCCATCTATGTGCGACTACTATCGGTCAAGAACAGGCGCGGCTTGCTGCTAGGAGAGAAGCCATGAACGAAGGGATGCTTGACCAACAAATATTGGACGACATCATACGGCGCATTGTAGAGGTGGCGCAGCCGGAGAAGATCATCCTCTTCGGGTCTGCTGCTCGTGGCGAGATGAATCGCCACAGCGACGTCGATCTCCTCGTCATTAAGGAGGGCGGTAACGCCCGGCGTCTCATGGCGGGAATTTACCGGAATCTGCGCGGTGCCGGTGCCGCAGTCGATGCAATCGTGGTGTCTCCGTCGGATGTCGAGCGTTACAAGGACAGCCATGCGCTGATTATCAAGCCGGCACTGAAGGAAGGAAAGGTGGTGTATGAATCAGCATGAGCGCTTCCCGCCTGATGATCCGCGGGAATGGCTGAACCGAGCCCGGAGCAATCTGGCCCTAGCGAAGCACCGCGTTCCCGATGCTTACCTAGAGGATTTGTGCTTCGAAGCGCAGCAGGCCGCAGAGAAGGCCATCAAGGCGGTGATGATCACACGTAAGATCGAATTTCCCTATGTGCATGATCTGGCGCGGTTGTTATCGCTGCTGGATGCAGTTGGAGAGCCCATACCGGAAACAGTTCGCAGGGCGGAGGAGTTGACACTCTACGCTACGGAAGGACGTTATCCGGGATTGACCAACCCGGCAGTCGAGTCCGAGTACACGGAAGCACTAGCCATCGCCGAAGCCGTCGTCCGCTGGGCTGAGGAACGCATCGGATGATCCCCCGCGAATGCAAGCGTCTCGCCGAAGTCGATTTCCCCATCGCCCAAGTATCGCGGCACGCGGCGCGGGAGAAGTCGATTCGGCACGGGCATCCGAGCACGCTGCACCTGTGGTGGGCGCGGCGGCCGCTGGCCTCGTCGCGGGCGGTGTTGCTGGCGTTGCTGCTACCGGACCCGTGCGACGCGCACTGCCCGGAGGACTTTAAGCAGCAAGCGCGAAAGATTCTGCGCAAGGTGAGGCAACCACCGACGAATGACGTAGAACTGCGACAGGGGTTACTGTCGTTCATCGCCAACTTCGCCAATTGGAAAAATGCTGCGGATCGCACCCATCTCGACGTGAGTCGGGCACTGGTGAAGGCGGCGCATGGTGAGGAGCCGCCGCTGGTGGTGGACCCGTTTGCGGGTGGGGGTTCGATTCCGCTGGAGGCATTGCGGCTGGGCTGCGAGGCGTTCGCCAGCGATCTGAATCCAGTGGCGTGCCTGATTCTCAAGGTGATGCTGGAGGACATTCCGCGCCACGGGCCGGGGCTGGCCGAGGAGTTGCGCCGGGTCGGCGGCGAGATTAAGCAGCAGGCCGAGCAGGAGTTGGCCGATCTGTATCCCAAGGATCCGGACGGGGCGACGCCGATTGCCTATTTGTGGGCGCGCACGGTGCGCTGCGAAGCGCCCAACTGCGGCGCGGAGATTCCGCTGATGCGTTCGTTCTGGCTGTGCAAGAAGGCCAAACGCAAGCGGGCGTTGCGGCATCGAGTCGAGCGGCGCGAGGGGGAGCCGCCGAGTGTCGAGTTTGAGGTATTCGAGCCGGAAGCGGATAAAGAGGTGCGTGGCGGCACGGTTACGCGAGCGCGGGCGACCTGTCTATGCTGTAGTGCAGTGCTGCCGCCGGAGCGGGTGCGAGCGCAGCTTGCAGCCGAGCGGGGTGGTGCGGATGTGATTTTCGATGCAGAGGGACGGCGGACGGGCGGGGCACGGATGACGGCGGTGGTGACGATAAAGTCTGGGCAGACGGGGCGGCACTATCGGCTGCCAACGGACGCGGACTACGCGGCAGTGCGAAAGGCTCAGGAGCGGGTAGCGCAGGTCTTGTATGGATGGGAGAGAGATGGGAAACAGGGACTTTGTCCGGTGCCGGATGAGCCGTTACCCATCGAACGGCAGAGGGGAAATTCAGGCTTCCGCGTGTTGCTCTATGGAATAAAAACTTGGGGCGACTTGTTCACAGAGCGGCAGAAGGTGGCGTTGGTAGAGTTACTCGGCACAGTACGTAACGGAATCACAGTTGGACTGGTATCGATGTTGGCCTGTGCTTTCAATCGTGTGTCAATGAGCAATATGTCGTGTACTCGATGGAATGCCGTGGCGGAAAAAATGCAGCATACGTTTGGCAGGCAGGCACTCCCCATGGTATGGGATTTTGCAGAAGTCGTGATCACAGCCGAAGCTCCAGGTAACTGGAAAAGTGGATTCGCGCTGATTGCCGACGTGGTTGATGCGTCGGTCAACCGTGGCACCGGCCAAGTTCAAATGGCTGACGCCACCGACCATCCATTACCAGATCAATCCTCTAGCGTCTGGTTCACCGACCCGCCTTACTACGATGCGGTTGCCTATGCGGACCTATCCGATTTCTTCTTAGTGTGGTTCAAACGTGCGTTACCGAATGATCCGCTGTTACAGGACCCCTTCGACCCGAAGAACCCTCTCTCGCCCAAACAAGAGGAAGCGATTCAGGATCCTTCGCGATTTGTGAATGGCACCGCAAAGGACCACAGCTTCTATGAGTTGAGAATGGCGAAAGCCTTCGCCGAAGGCCGGCGTGTGCTGAGCGAAAATGGCGTAGGCTCCGTCGTCTTCGCTCACAAAACCACCGAGGGGTGGGAAGCGCTGCTCTCTGGCATGATCCAAGGTGGCTGGACTATCACCGGCTCCTGGCCGGTAGCAACCGAGATGGGTTCCAGACTCAACGCACGCGACACCGCCGCCCTCGCCACCAGCATCCACCTCATATGCCGCCCGCGTCCCGAAAACGCCCCCATCGGCGACTGGGCCGATGTCCTGCGCGAACTGCCGGTCCGCGTCGCTGACTGGATCGAGCGTTTGCAGGGCGAAGGCATCCGTGGTGCCGATCTGGTCTTCGCCTGCATCGGCCCGGCACTTGAAATTTTCAGCCGCTACCGCGCCGTCGAAACCGCCGAGGGCAATATAATCGGCCTGCCCGATTACTTGGAGAAAGTCTGGGAGGTCGTCGGTCGCGCCGCGCTGCAACAAGTACTCGGCACCACCGAGGCGCAAGCGCGCAACGGCCTGTCCGGCGCGCTGGAAGAAGATGCCCGCCTGACCGCGCTCTTCCTGTGTACGCTCCAGAGCACAACTCCTGTTGCAGAGAATCAGGAACAAGAAGACGAGGCCGACGAAGAAGCTGTCGCCAAGGCAACAGCCACGGGATTTGCTCTCCCCTTCGACGTGGTGCGCCGCTTCGCCCAGCCCATGGGCATTGACCTCGACACCTGGACCGACCGCATCATCGGCCAAGAAAAGGGCATCGTACGCCTACTACCAGTATCCGAGCGCGCCAAAAAGCTCTTCGGCGAAGACGGCGCTGCCGCCGCCGCCACCTACATCGAAAGCGACCCACACTCCAGCTTGCAACAAACGCTCTTCCCCGACTTGCAGGACGGCGCACCCACTCTCGTCCGGGAGCCTCGCCCACGCTACGGCGAATCCTCCGACGACCACCTCGCCGCAACGCTTGGCGACACCACCCTCGACCGCG
>JAJEEZ010000127.1:0-3577 GCA_022820705.1 Candidatus Latescibacterota bacterium
CCATTGATATTGGCTCCGCCTTGCAGGTGCCGTTCAATAGCGGCGAGGTCCCCGTTCTTGGCTGCGTTCCAGATAGTGTCTTCTTCGGCCTTGGCTGCGTTGGCTTCTAATCCAGATGCAATGGCCCAGCCGCTGATCCAGTTCACTGCGGGAACGATTGTTACTAATCCGAGTAGGAACGGCAGCAACACGCGGCGAAAGCGGTGAGAGAGCAATGGTTTTAAGCCGCGTCCACGCCAAAGCATGGCTGTAAAAAAGCCGCTTAGCACAAAGAACACCGGCATGCGGAAGCCGTGGATTGCGGCAAATAACAGCCAGAAGAAATCGCTTTGCCGCTCATCCTGGACTGCCCAGGGAAACGGCGTGAAGGACAACCCCGCGTGCAATGCGATGCCGAGCAGCATCGCCGTGGCGCGCAGGGCGTCGAGGTCGTAGCGGCGCGGGTAAGAGCTCCTGTTCACGGGTTGGTCTGCTCGATCCTTCTAAACGTCCCTCCATCCTGCACGGCTTCGTAGATCTGGGCGAACTCGCGGCTGCCGTCGTCTTCGACGGGGAGGCATTCAGACCCGCTTTCGCAGACGGGCATGGCGTCGCGGGGGTATTCGTTGTGGAGATCCTGTTTGGAGCAGCCATAGTAGGTGACTTCGCCGTTGGCGCGGGCGTAGCGATAGACGTGGCGGGGCGGATCGACCCAACTGTAATCCACTCGATATTGCTCTATGGCTTGGAGGTCAATCTCGATGCCGAGGCCGGGTTGTTCTGGGACTCGGTAGTAGCCGCCGCGCAGTTGGATGGGGTCGGCCAACAGTTGGCTTTCCCAGATGTTCATGCAGGTAATGGCCGGCCACTTGCTCTGGGGGCAGACCGCGCCCAAATGAGCGGCCCACGTAGTGGTGATGCCCGTGCCGACGAGCTGGAGCCAGAAGGGTTTGTTGGCCACGTCGGCGACCGCGGATTGCTGCGCGATGCCGTGGGCTCCAGCGCAGACTACAAAGCCGTCGGCGACGTCTTCTTGCAGGGTGGTGAGAATGGGCGGCGAGCCGTAGTGCATGGCCAGCGGGCGGCGGATGTGGTTGCGAATTTGGGCGTTGCCAGCCACATCGGATTGGGGGATCGGCGTCTCAATCATGGCCACCTGCGGGTATTGCTCCAAGGTTGATAAAAACTCGACGGCACTGGCGGCGTTGGCGAGCGTGCCGTTGAAGTCCAAGTCGAGCTTGAACTGCGGGGGGACGGCCTCAATAATGGCTTGGATACAAGCGTGCAGGTCGTACCAAGTCCGCGCCTTGAGTTTGGCGGTGGTATAGCCCTGTGCGACGGCGTCGGCGCACTGGCGCGCCCAGTCTGCGGCCGGCATGTCCATCGCCCACCACGACAGCGGACACCACGTGCGGACTTTAGTGCCCAGAAGGCGATAAGCGGGGGCACCCAAGACCTTGCCCACGGCGTCGAAAAGCGCCTGCTGGACTCCGGCCCCCAGCGCATCTTCCCACAGCAAATCGCCGACCGCGCGACCGACGATGCGGTCTTCGATGTCTTCGGGGACTTTGGCCCACGTATAATTGGGGATGGTCTCGCCCCAGCCGATGGTGCCGTCGGCGAGGGTGATTTTGCAGAGTTGGACAATGCGCCAGTGCGGTAGCCAGTACTGCATGTGCTGATTGGTGTGGTCGGTAAACGGAACGTCTAAGTGGATGAGTTCGACGGATTGGACCTGCATTGGGAGCTCCTTTTGGAAATGGTAGGGTGGGCTAGATAAGGCGGGCCGAGCCAAGTGTCAAGGCGGGGAATGCGTTATATTCCCGGCATGGAAATTCGCCAATTCGCCGAGCAAGTGCTCTTCGGTACGCGCTGGGAAGACAAACTCGTCGCCCTCGATCGCTACGAGGACCACGCGCCCGGTGCGGGGATTGCGAACCCTAGTGCGCCGGGTCGCCCGCCCGGCTTGGGGCTAGATGAGTGGCACCACCGGGAAAAGCTCCGCTTTCGCGACGTGCGCCACTTCCACAGCGAAAAAGAGCGCGGGCTGGTCTTGCACTTTTTTGCCAACCACGAGTTGCTCGCCTTGGAGCTGATGGCGCTGGCGCTGCTGAAATTTCCGCAGGCACCGGAGAAATTTCGCCGGGGCTTGGTGCAGACGCTCAGAGACGAGCAGGAGCACGTGCGGCTCTACCAGCAGCGGATGCAGGAGATTGGGGTGCAATTTGGCGAGATCCCGGTCGGCGATTTTTTCTGGAAGGCTATCGGGCCGATGGAGACCCCGATGGACTTTGTAACGGGCTTGAGCCTGACCCTCGAACAAGCCAATCTCGACTACGCGCGGCACTACGCCGAGGTCTATCGGCAATTGGACGACCCGGAGACTGCGGCGATTCTGGAGCGGATCTATCGCGACGAAATAGGCCACGTCAAACACGGGCTGACGTGGTTTAGGCGCTGGCAGGAGACCGGGCTGACCGAGTGGGATGCCTATCGCCAAGCACTGCGCTTCCCGCTGGGGCCGGCCCGGGCCAAGGGCATTGGCTTCAATCGCGCGGGTCGGCTCCAAGCTGGGCTTTCCGCTGACTATATCGACGAATTGGAGCTGTTTTCGCAGTCGCGGGGGCGTTGTCCTGCCGTGTATTGGTTCAACGCTAATTGCGAAGAGCAGGTGGCGTTGGGGCGACCGGGTCTTACGCCGTCGCAGCGGGTGGCTGAGTTGGAGGCCGATTTTCAAGCGCTGCCCATGCTGTTGTGCGTCCGCGACGATGTGGTTCTTTTGCGCGAGAAGCCTTCGCCAGCTTTTTTGCGGCGGATGCAGGGGTTGGGCTTTGCGATTCCGGAGTTCGTCGAGTGCAGTGTGGAAGGTTTAGCGGCGCTTGCCGAGCGCAAGGTCAACGCGCTCAGGCCCTGGGGTTGGAGTCCAGACAGTGCCGAGTTGTTTGCGCCGTTGGTCGCGGGCTTGCCTCGCGGTGGAGAGGGGCCTTGCTGGAGCGCGGAGGTCCGGCAGCTCTACGCCAAGTCGTGGAGTGCGGCGCGGCTGGGCGAGTTTCTCGCGGTGCAGAAGGCGGACTATTTCTGCGGGACGGATGTGGTCGGCACGGCTTGTGAGACGACAGACCAAGTTGTGGCGCAGATGGAGTGCTTGGCGGTGGAGGGTTTTGACGCGGTGGTCTTCAAGGCCATCTACGGCTCTTCGGGGCGCGGCCAAATTCATTGCCGTGGAGGACAATTGCGCGCGGAGCAGCACGGTCGCTTGGAGAATATTTTGCGGCAGCAAGGTCAAGTTGTAGTAGAGCCGTGGCTCGACAAGGTGGTGGATCTGTCGCTGCATTTTGACGTGGGAGAGGAGGGTGAGGTGTCGGTGGCTGGCTGGACGCGATTTCTCACTGATGGGCGCGGCCAGTATCGCGGCTCGTTCGTTGGCTCGCTTACCGCTGGCCTCGATGAAGAAGTGAAGCGGTTTCTCTACGGCGATGGGCGCGATGCACGCCGCTTGCCGAAGTTGGGCGAGCAGTTGGCTGAATGGCTCGCTGAGCCGCTGCGCGCTGCTGGTTATCAGGGGCCGGTCGGCGTGGATGCCATGGTGTACCGCGAC
>JAJEEZ010000444.1:0-8346 GCA_022820705.1 Candidatus Latescibacterota bacterium
TCAACCGAGGGACGCAAGCGGCAAATTTAATATGTCGCTATACTTGGAAAGCGGGAGGTATGTGTGCAAAATGCAGAATAAATTCATGCGGCGTGTGCCCCCAATCGTCACGCTGACGACGGATTTTGGCTGGGGCGATTACTACGGCGGCGCGATGAAGGGGGTCATCTTGGGCATCGCACCGGAGGCCCAGATCGTGGATATCTCCCACCAGATTCCGCCCCAAGATGTGCTCGCCGCCGCTTTTGTCCTGCGCCACGCCGCGCGCGAATTCCCGCCCGGCACCGTGCATCTAGCCGTGGTCGATCCCGGTGTGGGGACGCGACGACGTCCCCTTGCCCTCCAGAGCAGCGGCCATTTGTGGGTGGGGCCGGACAATGGCCTCTTCAGCTTTGTCCTCGACCACGCCGACAGCCGGGTACACGAAATTGTCCGGCCCGATCTCGGTCAGCCCAACCCGAGTAGCACCTTCCACGGCCGCGACCTCTTTGCGCCGCTGGCCGCTCACCTCTGTCGCGGCTTGGACCTTGCTGACATCGGCCCGCCAGTGGCCGATCCGGTGCGCTTAGCCGAATCCGCGCCTTGTAAATCGGCCGACCGCATCGCCGGCCACGTCATCCACATCGACGGCTTTGGCAACTTGGTGAGCAACATTGCGGCCGCTGATATTGCGCCGTGGGGTTCTGCGCTGTGCATTCGTCTTGGGAACCATGTACTCACGGAACTTTGCCGAACGTACGAGGATGTCGAGCCGGGTGCGCCGCTTGCTTTGATCGGCAGCGCTGGTCTGTTGGAAATTTCGGTCAACGGTGGCAATGCAGCCCGTCAGCTAGGTGTGCAACGCAGCGCTACCCTTGTCGTCGAAAAGCTCTGAGAAAGAAAAAGTTATGCCTAGTGCTCCACTCATCGTCAGCATTTCTGGAATTCGCGGCCTCGTCGGCCAGTCGCTCACCGATGAGGTCGTCGCTCGCTTTGCCGCGGCCTTTGGCACCACCTTGACACCGGGCGATACCGTCGTCCTCGCCCGCGACACGCGCCCGTCTGGAGCGGATTTTGCCCAAGCGGCGGCCGCTGCTTTGCGCCAGACGGGTTGCCGCGTCGTCGATTTGGGTATGTGTTCCACGCCTGGAGCCAAGCTGATGATCTCCGCACTCGATGCCAAGGGCGCGATCATCATCACCGCCAGCCATAACCCGGCCCCTTGGAATGGCCTCAAGTTGGTGCGCGCCGACGGTGTCTTCCTCAATGCAGAAGAGGGCGCACACGTCGAGGCCCTGTTCCACGCGGGCGAGTTTCGCTGCACCGCGTCCGGCGCGATGGAAACGATCGACTCAGACGCCGTGGTGGCGCGCCACGTCCAGCAGATTGTGGACTATGTCGATGCTGACGCCATTCGCCGGGCCGGGTTCAAGGTGGCCGTCGATCCCTGCAATGGCACGGGGGGCTTGGTGGCTCCGAGCCTGCTGGACGCCTTGAGTGTCGAAGCTACGCTCATCAACGCGCGGCCCGACGGCGATTTCGCCCACGACCCAGAGCCGGTGCCCGCCAATCTCGTCCAACTCGGTCAGGCCGTGCGCGACAACGGCTGCGCCATCGGCTTTGCCATCGATCCGGACGCCGACCGCGTCGCGTTGGTCAATGCGAACGGCGCGCCCGCAGGCGAAGACTACACGCTCGCACTGGCGGTGCAAGCGGTGGGGGCGCGACAGCCCGGCCCGGTCGTCACCACGCTCTCCACCTCGCAGGCCGTTACAGACGCGGCTACTGCCCACGACTGCCCGGTCTTTCTCACGGCGGTCGGCGAGGTTCACGTGGTGGAGAAGATGATGGCTGAGGGAGCTGTCATCGGCGGCGAAGGCAACGGCGGCGTCATCGTCACCCAAATCGGCCCCAGCCGCGACGCGGCCCTTGGCTTGGCCCTAGTACTGGAGGCTATGGCGCGAACCGGTCAATCTCTTGAGGAACTGATCGCCGCGCTGCCCAGCTACGCCATCGACAAGCGCAAAATTACTTGCACTCCAGAGCAGCTAGCCGACGCCATTGCCGCGCTGCGCGACCGCTATCCCGAGGCATATGTTCACCCCGTCCGCGATGGTTCCAAGCTCTACCTGAATGGTCGGCTCGAATGCCCTTGGGTTCACCTCCGCGCCTCCAACACCGAACCCATCGTCCGGGTCATCGCCGAGAGCACGAGCGCCGCAGAATCCGCCCTGCTCTGCGACGAGGTGAAGGGATTGTTTGAATAGGGAAGGGACGATATACACCCTATCGTAGAGGCGTTGACAATACGACGATATACAGTTAAGAACAGGGTTGACCATATAAGTAAACATAGATACATTATCCTCAAAATCCTCAAATCCCACCTATGGAGAACGTCCGCATGGTTCAGTTTGGGCATCACCTGAAGGCGGCTCGCCTCGAAAGCGGATTGACCCAAGCCGATGTAGCAAACCGCCTTGAGGTTTCGAAGGGGTACATTTCGCGTCTTGAAAGCGGCAAGGCGCGACCCGCCGAAGCGACAGTCCGACGCCTAGCCGAACTTTGTGCGACCGACCCTGATCCGCTCCTCATCTTGGCCGATTACCTGCCCTCCGACCTTCGAGAAATTCTATCGCAGCACCCAGCCGAGGCGTCGGCGATCCTGCGCGGCACCTTTGGGCGTACCGATCAACCGCAAAATACGCCTCCCGCTGTCGCCGAATCCCAAGCACTCTACCAGACTAGCGAAGCCTCATATCAGCTTATCCAAGAGGATTGCTTCTCATGGATGGAGCATTGCCCCCCCAACAGCGTCCACGCCATCGTCACCGACCCACCCTACGGCCTGAAAGAGTACACCACCCAAGAAAAGGACAAACTCCGGCGCGGACGGGGTGGCGTCTGGCGCATCCCACCAGCTTTGGACGGCTGCGTCCGCCAGCCCTTACCTCGGTTTACCATCCTCAGTAACGGCGATAAGCAGCAGCTTGCTGCGTTCTTTGGACAATGGGGCGAACGGGCATTGCGAGTGCTTGTACCTGGGGGGCACGTTTTCATTGCCGCCAACCCCCTGCTGTCGCACTTGGTCTATGCCGCCCTCGTCGAAAGCGGATTTGAGAAACGCGGCGAGATCATCCGCCTAGTACAGACGCTGAGAGGCGGCGATCGTCCTAAGAATGCACACGACGAATTTGCGGACGTCACCGTTATGCCTCGCTCCGGTTGGGAGCCTTGGGGCCTGTTTCGCAAGCCGTGCGAGGGGCGCGTACAGGACAATCTGCGCGAGTGGAAAACGGGTGGACTGAGACGTATCAATGCTGAACGCCCTTTCGGCGACGTCATCCGCAGTGCGCCCACTCGGCCAGCGGAACGAGACATTGCGCCGCATCCCTCCCTCAAACCGCAGAGCTTTATGCGTCAGATTGTGCGTGCGGCCCTGCCGCTGGGCGAGGGGATAGTGCTCGACCCCTTTATGGGTGGCGGTTCGACTATCGCCGCCGCGTGTGCCGTAGGCTATGAGAGTATTGGTATTGAAAGCGACCCCGCGTTTTTCGAGATCGCAAAAGCCGCAATTCCGCAATTGGCCACGCTGGAGGTCAACGGAGAAAGCAAGCCAGCACCGACACCCGAGCGGCAGCCGAGCCTGTTCGGCTGAAGGCGCTTACGGCTCGGCTAGGATGGCGCGGTGGCGACCAATGCCGACGGCAGGCAGCCGGTAGATAAAATTGTTCCGCAGCTTCTCGACACCAGCCGCCGTTATGGACGCTGTGGGCGTCCGGCGCGAAGCACCCGTGCGGCCTGAGAATGACCAATCCGCTTCGTCGAGCTTGGCGCAGAGGATTTCGAGAAATGTCAGCGGCGTAGAAACCCCTTTTTCCTGCTCGCCAATCGCATAGCGAAACACCATTAGCCAGCAGTCCTCTGGGTTGTGCCCCTGCCACCCACCGCGCTGGATGGACGACTTAATTTCGATACCCTCGTCGCCCTTTAACACTAGATTCGATGCGTAATGACCTTTCGGCAGCAGGTCGGGATGCCCTCCCACCTTCGCATTCGCCTCCAGCGTTTCAGCAGCGCGGGCGATATTTTTTACGAGGAACTCAGAGATCATGCCGGACAGCGAGTTGCCCAGCAGTAATTCCTCCAATGGACGGAAGCCACTGCTTTCGAGGAAGTCGTTCAACCCGTGGAAAAGGCGGTACGTCTCCGCCACCGCCTGTTCTATTTCTTCTACTTTGAGTCTGTAAGGAAGGGCGACGCGACGATTCACGTAGCAGGGGTCGAGTTTGATCGGTCGCGACATGGCTCTGGGTCAACTAGCGGCGACAATATCCCCGTAGGAGCCTTTGACTAGCTGGTCGCTAGTGATTTCTAAGGCCCGCATTAGGGCCTCGACGCGTCGGTGGGATTCTTCGACGCCTTTTTCTTCAGTCACGGCCTCTAGCTCGACGAACTGGCCGAGACCCTTTACGTCGTCGAGGTGGATGCGCACGTTTTCCCACAGCCAGACTTGGCGCGTCTTTTCCACTTCGACCCAGACGCCGTGGATGCTGCTGAGGATGTTGCGCAAGCCCTCGGGGTCTTCGGTTTTGGCAATTTCGTAATCGCTGCGCTTGGGGCCGGTTAGATCCTCGCGATGGTAGAAAATCAGATGACCTTCGTCGGTTCCAAGCTCGCGCAGCTTGAGCCGCCCTTGGGCGACGTTGAAATAGGTGTCCTTCTGGTGGAAGGTTCCCGCCAGCCCTGCGCCGAGGGCGTTGAGGTTTTCTTCGGCGCGCTCGACATCGGGGTAGCGTGCCTTGATCTCGATATTGGTCATGTCGGATGCGTTTCGTTAAATGCGGCTTGCAAATTTACGCCTGTCCTGCGGTTCGTCAAGCTTGCGCTTCACTGCCCGATACGTCAAAGTATAGGCCATGAAAGCCATAATTGTAGCTAACGACGCGGACCACTCGCTCTGCTGGCAAGAGGTCCCAGACCCGACCTGCGGCCCAGGCGAGGTCCTCGTAGATATTCATGCCACAGCCGTCAATCGCGCCGATCTTCTCCAGCGCGCCGGCAACTACCCACCGCCTCCGGGCGCATCGCCCTACATGGGCTTGGAAATGGCGGGTGTAATCGCCGCTGTCGGCGAGGGAGCAGCACAGTGGCAGCCCGGCGACCGCGTCCTCGGCCTGCTCTCCGGCGGCGGGTACGCCGAACGCGTGGCCGTTCCCGCCACCCATCTGCTGCCTTTGCCTGCCGAGCGCGACTTCATCTGGGGAGCGGCCATCTGCGAGGTTTTTCTCACCGCATTTGTCAATCTGTTCCGCGAAGCCGGGTTGCGCGGGGGCGAGACCGCCCTCATCCACGGTGGAGGTAGCGGCGTCGGTACGGCCGCGGTGCAACTATGCCGCGAAGCTGGTGCCAAGGTGATTGTCACGGCTGGCACGGACGCCAAGGTGGCGTGCTGCCTAGCACTGGGCGCAGAGTTTGGAGTCAACTATAAGGAGCGGGATTTTGCCGAGGCCATCCTCGCCCACACCGACGGGGTCGATGTAATCCTCGACATCGCGGGGGCCGACTACTTGGCGCGCAATGTGCAACTGCTCAAGTCCGGGGGACGCCTCGTGATCATCGCCGTCCTGACCGGTGCCGAGGCTCAGATCAACCTCTTGGAACTACAGAAAAAGCGGCTGCGCCTGATCGGCTCGGTTTTGCGCAGCCGCTCGGACGAGGAGAAAACCGCGATCATCGCGGCCTTCAAAGAGCGCTTCTGGCCGCTGCTAATCGACGGGCGCATGCGCGCTGTGATCGAGGACGTGCTGCCCATTGAGCGCGCAGCCGAAGCCCAGGACATCCTGCGGCAAAACCGCAACATCGGCAAGGTCGTCCTGCAAGTTAGGAATTAGGAGTTTTCTATGAGTACTCGTTACCGCCACATTGAAGTTAGCGGCCCGCCGCGCGAGTTGGGCCGCCAGATTGGGGAGGCCGCCCGCGATGAAATACGCGGCTTCGCCGCCATTGCCTTAGAGCGCGTCAACAAGACCGTGCCCGTCTCGCGCGACCGCGCCATGGACATAAGCCGCCAGAGCATGGATTGTGCGGCTGCGTACGCGCCCGACATGCTCGACGAGTTGCGCGGCATGAGCGAGGGCGCGGGCGTTGCGCTCGACGAAATGATGCTCTTGCAGGTGCGCAACCAGCTTTGCCCGGAGGAGGACGCGGCCTGCACGGGCTTTGCCATCGCTCCCCAGCGCAGCGCCGAGGGCCGGGCGATTGCCGCGCAGAACTGGGACAACGATCCCGCGCTGGACCCCTTCACGATCGTGCTGACGCGCCGCCCGGCTGGCAAGCCCGCGCTGATGAACGTCACCCAAGCGGGCCTCATCGCGTACATCGGTTGCAACGACGCTGGCATGGGCGTCTGCATGAACACCCTGCCGGCCCCCAGCCGCCCGGTTGGCGTCCCGCACTACTTTGCCGTGCGCGCCATCTACGAACAGACCTCGCTCAGCGACGCGGTCGCCGCGGTGCGCCGGGCCGACCGCGCCATTCCCGGCAACGTCCTCCTCGCCACCCCGCAGGGGCCGGCCGATCTCGAACTCACCTTGGGCCACGTCCACGTCTTGCGCGACGACGAGTTCGTCGTCCACACCAACCACTGCCTGCACCCGGAACTGGTGCCGATCAACCGCGAATTTCCCGAGCTGATTGAGTCTGTCCCGCGCCACCAGCGCATCGAACAGTTGCTCGGCCCCGAGCCGCTCGTGAGCATGGCGCAGGTGCAAGAGGCTCTGCGCGACCACGACCGGCATCCGTACTCCATCTGCCGCCACGTCAACGACCACCCGCAGACTGGCTTTTGGGCGAGCGTGTTTTCGGTGGTGATTGAGGCCGATCAAGGCCGCATGCACATTAGCCGCGGCAACCCCTGCGAGACCCCGTACGAAACGTATTCGCTCAACTGACAGGAGGCGCCATGGGTACCCTGCACGGCACGATTATCGACGCAGTCTCCGGCGAATCGCTCGACGCCAAAGTCCACGTCCTCAATGCCTCGGGCAACTTTTCCCACCCGCCGAGCTCCATGCTAAAGCGCGGTCCGGGCACGCCGTTTTTCTTTTGCGATGGCGCGTTTGCCGTCGAGGGCAGTCGGGGACGCACGGATGTGCTGGTCGAGCGCGGCACGGAGTACGAACCTTATCGCACGACCATCGAACTGCCCGCCAAGGGCCGCGTCGAGGTGGAGATTCCGCTGCGCCGCTGGTATAGCCCCCAAGAGGATGCTTGGTATCCGGGCAACACGCACATTCACTACGATGAAAAGGAGACTCGGCCCGACGAGCGGCTCGGGATTGATTGCAGCGTCGAGGGGTACAACGTCACCTGCGTCAGCGTGCTCGACCGCCGCCAATTGCCCTACGCATCCAACAAGTATCCCATTGGCGTGATGAACGAGTTTACGACCGCCCATCACGTCCTCGACATCGGCGAGGAAAACCGCCACTACGGAGACAATTCGCCGTGGGGTTTTGGCTACGGCCACGTGATGTTGCTCAACATTCGCAACCTCGTGCAGCCCGTCAGCCGCGGCCACACCCTCGCCGGACAATTCGACCCGGACTACCCGCCCTTGTGCTTTTGCTGCGACGACGCTCGCGAGCAGGGCGGCTTGGTCATCTGGTGCCACAACGGCCGCGGCATGGAGGCCCCGGTGGCCGCCGCGCTTGGCAAGCTGGACGCCTTCAATCTGTTCGATCCCTTTTGGATGGATCCGGAATACGACCTCTGGTACAAGCTTCTCAACTGCGGTCTGCGGCTGCCGGCTTCGACGGGTACGGATTGGTTTGTGTGCTCGAACAACCGCGTGTACGTGCAAGTGGATGGGGAATTTTCGTATGCGAGCTGGATCGAGGGGATGAAACAGGGGCGGACCTTTATAACCAACGGCCCGGCTCTCCAACTCACACTCAACGGGCGTCCCATGGGTGACACCGTGGAATGCGAAAGCGGCACGGAGTTAGAGGCCGAAGTGACCTTTAGCTCATTTTATCCAATTGAGCGCGCCGAGTTGGTGGTCAACGGCGCGGTAGTACAGCGCTGGGAATGGCCCGAAGGGCGACGCGAAGGTGCCTTGCGCCACGGCTTCAGGGCCGAGCGCGACGGCTGGGTTGCTGCCCGGTTGTGGGGAGACTCGCGCGATAGCTTTGATCAGTCCATTTACGCGCATTCGAGCCCGAGCTATTTCCGCGGCGGTGCGCCGCCAGCCGAGCGCGATGCGGACGCGAATTTCTTTCTCCGCTCGATTGACGAATCGCTCAAGTGGATCGACACGAATGGCCTCTACAACAACGACCAGATCGGAAGAGAACACGTCTGAAC
>JAJEEZ010000028.1:0-7929 GCA_022820705.1 Candidatus Latescibacterota bacterium
AGTACAGTGCTATCTGGGATACAGGCGCAACAAAGACGATGGTTACGAAGCACCTAGCTGAGGGCTGTGGGCTGGTACCCACAGCCCAATCCCGCGTACAAGGGGTGTTCGGGTCACAGGTAGTCAACGGCTATCTAGTAAATATCGTACTCCCCACACAACATCCGAATCGTGACCAGAAGAATGTCGCTATACAGCACCTCTCAGTTCTTGAGGCCCCAGCTCTAACAGGAGGCCACAATGTACTGATCGGAATGGACATCATCAGCAAAGGCGATTTTGCGATCAGCAACTACCGAGGACGTACTATGTTCACCTACCGCATACCATCACGGGGCGATATTGACTTCGGGAGATTGGCACCGTTTGTCAGTTGAGCAGCTATAACTTCTGTTGGCACAATAGAGGTCCCCATCGCTCCATCAGTCGTGGAAACCGACTGTTTGAATCGCCCAGCCCGTTGTCCATCACCGAAACCTGCGCCAGCAATCCTAGTTAAAAGCGTCTCTTTTATCGTTTCCGTGGTCTTGTCTCCAACAGATCCCTTGGACATCAGTAAAATCCATACGAAATCCGTATTTTTCCATGTCAGGATTCCAATCATCCGCAACAAACGCCTTGATTTGGACTAACCGAATCCAGAAACCACAACATTCGTTCAGATATCGAACAGCTTTTACAAGTTGGGGTTTGAAGTCCTCGTCCATGATTATCCCGCTCTTCGGCAGAATACGAACTTTTTTGTTTTTAATGTCATTGGTCTCAAGAAACCGAGGTAGTATTCCACCATCGTCTCGGATATAGAGAATATCAATTCGTTGCTTTTCATCTCCTAGCCCGAATTCGACTCCTACCAGCGCGTAGTTCTTCGCGGGAAAATCTGACCACATATCGCCTTTGCGAATAACCTGTCTAAGATCCTCGTTTTCTTGCCAGCCAAGGTCCTTTTTGAGGCTGATGCGGCGTTTCATGCGGGCGTACTCCTTGTCGCTCAAGGCCGATGGCTGGAGCCCAAACGTAAAGCGGTCAGAGAACATCTTTGGGTCTTTGATGAAGTAGAGCGATTTTACGAGTTGTGACTTCACGATTTCTCCTCACTATATGTAAGGATTAGGCTTCCCACTGTAGCTACGGTCCGCTATTGGCTCCGGTACGGCTTCTCCAGTGGAGCGCATGTCTGCGAGACACTCGCGCACAAGGCGCTGGATGCCGGACAACGCTACAGCAGGCGTAGGCGCTAGCCAACTTAACGATGGGAATTCAGCGCATAGACCCACATGTTCATTGTCTTCAGCCGACCACATGATGAGGTAGGTGTAGTGGTCATTCATTAAATATGTCCTCCAAACAGAAATACGGTACTGTAAGATAGAAAGCAAAAGCAACTCCTCGTCGAGTCGCGATCACGGGTTAGGGCTACCCCGCCTCCCGCGCTTGAACCTCCCTCGCCGATGCCCTATCTTGACAGCCGCTCGTCCCATTCTATAGACAAAGCAGATTTCATGGCCAAACCCAAGTTACTTAATGCGTTTTTCTTGGTGTTCGCTGCCGCGATGATTGCGGTCGTCGGTTTCGGCGATCCGGGAGCAATCAATCGCGCGGTAAACGACTTTTTCGGCTGGGCACCCAATCCGCCAGTTGAAGCGCGGATGGTGGATTCCGCGCAAGCCGCCGAGCTTCGCGCCCTAGTTGCCGGCATTGACGAAGCAGACATTGCCGCTGAGATCGCGCGCTTTGCTGCCTTCGGCTCGCGGGTGCCGGGTTATGCGGGGGAGCGGCAGGCCCGCGACTACGTGCGCCAGCGGTTTGAGGCGTTGGGGCTGGAGGACGTGCAGAGCGAGGCATTTAAGGTGGCCGTGCCCATAGATCGCGGCGGCGAGTTGGTGGTGCAGGGCGGCGATAGCAAGCGGCTCTACAGCTTGTGGCCCAATGGCGTGCGCACGCCCTCATTGGGGCCGGCCGGCGTGCGCGGTACCCTGATCTACGGAGGTCAAGGGGAACTCAAAGCGTTGGACGGCCAGCCCGTGCAGGGCAGCGTCGTGCTCTTGGACTTTGCCTGTGGCCAAAACTACCTCCACGCCGCATCGCTGGGGGCCAAGGCCATCGTCTTTTTTGACAACGGCGGCGTCAACCGCGAGCAGGCCGCGGACAAGTTCCTCAAGGTGCCGGTTGACATCCCGCGATTTTGGCTCGAGCGGCAAGATGCGCTCGATTTGTTGGTGCGCCTGCAAGACGGGCCGGTCGCCGTCCACTTGAATGCGCGGATGGATTGGGAAGGGGTGGAAGCGCACAATGTGTATGGCTACCTGCCCGGGTCGCCGGAGATGCTGCCGGCCAAGAGCCGGGAAAAGCCGCAGGCGTGGCAGGACCAAACCATCGTCATCCAAGCCTATTACGATGCCATCTCGGTCGTGCCGGCTCTCTCCCCGGGAGCGGAAGATGCGGCTGGGATCGTCGCTCTGCTCCAGCTAGTGGAACTGCTCAAAGAATATCGCCCTCATTACTCGGTACTCTTTTTGGCGACCTCCGGGCACTTTGAGGGCTTGTCTGGGATCAACGATTTCCTCTATCGGCACAGCCGCCGCAGCGACTATTTCCGCGAGCGCATGAGTGAAGCCGAGCGCATCGACTTCGATCTGATGCTATCGCTGGACCTGTCGAGCCACTCCGATCGCACGGCTAGCTTTGGCATGGGCACCTTCTACAATCCCAAGTGGCGCACTGACAACTACGTCAAATACATGTTGACGCCCTATTCCAAGCGGCTGAGTCTCGCGGTCGAAGAGACCTTTGGCGATACCACGCGCCACTACGAGGGCATTGCCCCGCCCAAGCGCACGTGGAAAAACTTCATGCCCATCCCGCTCGCCTTTGCCAGCGAGGCCGCGGCCTTCGTCGGTCAGAAGGCCCTCGCCCTCGCCACGGCCAATGACGCGCGCGAGCGGATCGACACGCCGCTCGACTTGCCGGAAGCGGTGAATGTGCAAAACCTCACGCGGCAGGTCCAGACGCTCGCGGCCATGTTGGCGTGGGCTGGCCGCGATGCCGAACTGCTCAAGCCGACCAAGTTGGAGCTGGAAGACTACGGTCACAGCTTGGCGGGCGCGATCTACTGGTTTGACCGCGACGTCAATTTTGCCGTGCCCAAAAAGCCGGTGCCGCAAGCGCTAGTGACCTATCAGCAGCTCGGCCCGAACTCGGTCGGCGGGGTGCGTACCTTGATCGCGCAACAGGCTGACGACGCGGGTCGCTTCCGCTTTGACATCATGCGGAATCGGCTGAGCAATGCGATCCGCGCGTACGAACTCGATCCCTACGGCGAAATCATCTCGGCACCGGACATGGGCCAAGAGGGCGATGAGACGTACCCGACCGAGCATCCGTGGGGCTGGTGGGAGAACGAGATGCTGCAAGTGCTCTTCAAGTGCCGGGCGCTGAGTTTGTTTGAGACGGTTGACTCGCGCTACCTGTCGGTTTTGGATCACGTCACCGTACTCGACGAGCGCGACGGCGTGCCGCAGTCGTGGGGAGCCGATTTTGTCGAAAGGCAGAGCAATGAAGAAGGCAAGGTAACGCTTGCCTCGGTGGTGTACGCCCAGCCCGGTACTCGGGTCAAAGCCTTAATGAGTACGAGCCTCTTCGGCGTGCGCTACCTGCTGAGCGGCGCGCCCGCCGCATGGGTGGCTGAGCCGGTGCGCCCAGCCGACGTGGATGAGGCGACGATGAAGCAGGCGCTCGGGCGCGGCTATCTCGTGGATCAAGGCGTGGTGCTGCGTCCTGGGTATGCGGCCGCGCGCGACATGTGGGTTCTCGACGACGTGCGGATCAAGCAGTTGGCGCGCTACGGGGTGCGCAACGACAAGTTCATGCGCCTGCACGAAGAGGCGCGCTTGGCCCTGTTGGAGGCCGAAGAGCACTTGCAGGCGCGGCGCTACAGCGAGTTCAAGCGGGCTACGCGCAAGGCGTGGGGCCTCGAAGGGCGGGGCTATCCAGATATCAAATCGACTGCGGACGACACGGTCTATGGAGTGATCTTCTACTTTGCGCTGCTGCTGCCGTTTTCGTTTTGCTGCGAGCGGCTGTTCTTCGGCTTTGCCGATATCCGCCGCCAAGTGGCAGGCGCGGCGTTTTTCTTTTTGGCGATCTTCCTCATCATGCGCTTTATCCACCCGGCCTTCAAGCTGAGTTCGTCGCCGTACATCATCTTTTTGGCCTTCGTCATCTTCGCCATCGGCGGCACGGCCCTGATGATGATTCTGGGCCGCTTTACCCGCGCCGTCGGCCAACGCAAGCGGGCCGCCGCTGGCGTCCACGAAGCAGACATCGGTCGCCTCAGCGCCACGGCCGCGGCTGCGTCGTTGGGGATTTCCAATCTCCGCAAGCGCAAGTTGCGCACCGCGCTGACGGTCGTCACGCTGACGCTTTTGACCTTTACGGCCCAAGCCTTCACCTCAGTGCAGAGCTATCTCAAGTTCTATCAGATCCCCCGCCCGAATGTGCCCAGCTACGAAGGTGCCCTGCTGCGCGACCGAGGCTGGAAGGGCTTGCAGCTATCGGTACTCGACTATGCGGAGAGCGCGTTTGGCGACCAAGCGCAGGTGTTGCCGAGGTCGTGGATCACCTCCAAGGTCATTGGCGAGCGGGCCTATATCGACATTGAACACAAGCCGGCGCAGAAGAAGAGCTTTGCCTCGGCTCTTCTCGGGGTGACTCCAGGCGAGGGTGCGCTAATGGGGCTGGAAGAGTTGTTGGTGGGAGCGAAGAGCCGCTGGTTTGTGGCTGGTGAGCGCGATGTGTGCATCCTGCCGGCGGCTATGGCGGAGATCTTGGGCATTGGCCCGGAGGATGTGGGCACGGCCCAGATATGGCTGATGGGGCGCTCCTATCGGGTCATTGGCTTAATCGACGGCGAGGCCATCGACCACCTGCGAGACTTGGACAACGAGAGTCCGATGCCGGTAGATACGGTCGCCGAGGCCAAGAAGATGGAGCAAATGGCCGATTTGGACCCGCGCCTGATGGACACGACCGCGATTGAGACCTTTACCCACTTGATGGCCAACAATGTGGCGTTCTTGCCCTACCAGCAGGTAGCAGATTTGGGCGGTACGCTGCGCTCGATTGCCATCGCTGGCTTTGCCGATCGGGAGACCTTGCTCACCGAGGTGGAGGAATTCGTATCGCGGGTGGCCGTGCCGCTCTTTGTCGGGGCTGGCGACCGCGTGCGGGTGTACACATCCATGGGATCGGCGTCCTTAGCAGGGATTGGCAATCTCTTCGTGCCCTTGTTGATTGCCTCGCTGATCGTTCTCAACACCATGCTCGGGGCCGTGTACGAGCGCTCCGGCGAGATCGGGGTGTATTCGTCGGTGGGACTGGCACCGAGCCACATTGCCGCGCTCTTCATTGCCGAGGCTCTCGTGTTTGCCATTGTCGGCGCAGTGCTGGGCTATTTGGTGGGGCAGACGACGACGCTGCTGCTGGCGCACTACGCGCTGTTGGGCGGGATGTTCCTCAACTACTCGTCGCTGTCGGCGATTTTCTCGACCTTGGTGGTAATGGTAGTGGTGGTGCTCTCGACGCTGTATCCGGCGCGCAAGGCCGCGGCCATGGCCGTGCCCGACGTGACGCGGCGCTGGGAGTTCCCTCCTCCCGACGGCGACGATTGGCGCTTTGATTTTCCCTTTACGCTGGGCAAAGGCGATGCTTTAGGCTCGTGCGCGTACTTGCACCGGGTCTTCTCGTCGTATGGCGAGGGGTCGGTGGGCGACTTTATGACCGAGGGCGTGGATTTTCACTTGGAGCAGGGCGGTGCGCAGCCGGTCTATGTGCTGGAACTAATGGTGTGGCTCGCGCCCTACGACTTGGGCGTGAGCCAGCGGGTATTCCTGCGCACCTTGCCGACCGACGACATCCCGGGCATTTACCGCATCGAGATGCACTTGCAGCGCGTCAGCGGCGACGTGGTGAGCTGGCAGCGGCTCAATACCAGCTTCCTCAACGTGCTGCGCAAGCGCTTCTTGGTCTGGCGGACGATTGCGCCCGAGGTGCGGGAGGAATACTTGATTGAGGGCGAGAAGTTGGCGCGGGGGACGGGGGTGGGGGTTTAGTTTGGTAGCAGGCAATGGTTGGCTGAATGAACGCGATATAAAATGGAAAACCGCGTAGATTACACGTTGTTGCACCTCGACCAGCCCGAAGAGTTGGCCGCGTACGCGCGCTCTCGGGGGTGGCTTTTGCCGGCGGAATCGGTGTGTGGGCTAGGCCGCGCTGGCGAAGGCAATATGAACCTCACCCTGCGCGTGCAGACCGAGGAGCGTTCCTTCATACTCAAGCAGGCGCGTCCTTGGGTCGAGAAGTACCCGGACATTCCCGCGCCCAAGGAACGGGTGCTGGTGGAGGCCGCCTTTTACCAAGCGGTTGCCGGTTGCCCGCTGGTGGCCGAGCGTATGCCTAGCTTCTTGGGTTGGGACGAAGAGAATTTTGTCGCCGCGTTTGCAGACTTGGGGGAGACCGCGGATTGTACCGATTTGTACAATGATGGCGAGGCCGCGTTTGCAGACTTGCTGGGCTTGTGCCAGTGGTTGGCGGCCTTGCATCAGGCGACCTTTGACGAGCCGACCCGAGCGCGCTTGGAAAACCGCGCCATGCGCCAGCTCAACCACGAGCATTTGTATTGCTTCCCACTGCGCCCGGACAACGGTCTCGACCTCGATGCGATCACACCTGGGCTGGCGCGGGCCGCTCGGGTCTTGCAAGATGATGCAGCGTATTGCAGCGCCATTGACGAGTTGGGCGCGCTTTACTTGGAAAATGGTTCTTGCCTGTTGCACGGAGATTTCTATCCGGGCAGTTGGGTGCGCGCTGGCAGGGACGTGTGGATCATCGACCCGGAGTTTTGCTTCTTTGGCCCGCCGGAATTCGATGTGGGCATTCTCGTCGGCCATCTGTTGCTCGCCGGTCGTTCCTTGGAACTGGCGCAGTCGGCGTTTGACTACTACGGCGCTAGCCCTTCGCTTTCCCATAGCTTGGCGCTGCAATTTGCTGGCATGGAGATTATGCGGCGGCTCATCGGCGTAGCTCAATTGCCGCTGGCTGCTGATTTGCCGCGCAAGGAGGCGCTGTTGACGACCTCGCGGGAGTTGGTGTTGGGGCGTTAGGTATGGATACATTGCCCGATGTCATTCCCTTGACGCCCTATTACCGGGAGATGGTGTGGGGTGGACGCCGCTTAGCTGCACTCTACGGCAAGGCCCTGCCAGACGATGCGCTCATTGGCGAGTCCTTTGAACTGTCGGCGTACGAGGGCCGCGAGAGTCGGACAGGGGACGGTCGCTCGTTGCGCGAGTTGGTGGAAACGCATCGCGCCGACTTGGTCGGTGCTGCGGTGTGGGAGCGTTACGGTGGGCGCTTTCCCCTGCTTATTAAGCTGCTCGACGCTCAGCAAGACTTGTCGATCCAAGTGCATCCCGACGACGAGTACGCCCGGCGCAACGGGTTGGTCGATAGCGGCAAGATGGAGGCTTGGTACGTGCTGCAATCAGATGGTGGCCGCGTGGCTTGCGGGTTGGCCGAGGGAGTGGGCCGCGCGGAGTTTGTCGCTGCCCACGCGGCCAACCGCGTCGCTGAGGTCGTCCGTTTTTACCCGGTCGCGCAAGGGGACGTGCTCTTTTTGCCGCCGGGTACGGTACACGCCCTGTGTCGGGGGGTTGTCCTGTACGAGGTGCAGCAAACGAGCGACTTGACCTTCCGCATCTACGACTACGACCGGCCGCGCGAGCTGCACTGGGAGCAGGCTCTTGAGGTCATTAACTTTGCTCAGCGTCTGTCTGGGCCGGTGCCGCATCCCGTGTTGCGGGGCCAAGTGCTGGTAGAGTCCGAGCATTTTGTGCTGCGCGGCTGCGGCTTAGACGGCGGCCAGGCCGAGCA